>JAQNCU010000372.1 GCA_029077775.1 Acidocella sp.
CGGCCTGCATGGCGCGTTCCATGAGCGGCGTCGGATACATCGCGAGATAGACATTCGCGATGGTTGCTCGGGAGTTGTTGAGAATGAACCGGAAAGGTCGTCCGCTCTTGCTGTCGCCGCGTCCCAGGTATGTGCATACGATGGGCGCGGGTGGGCGCACTTCCTGGGCGTACCAAAGACTGCGATGGCGGCACAGATAACGCTCGTGCAGCCCCTTGGCGCGGCCCTCTTGCAAATAGGCATGAAGCGCGGGGAAACGTTGTTCGATTTCTCTCTCTGGCAAGCCAGGGTCTAATAGGAAAAGCCGCTTATCAAGGCGCGGGATTCCTTGCTTGTCGGCCTCGATCTCGTCGGCCTTGACGTAGCGAGGGCTGGGAAGGATCGGGCGGAAAGCCGAAAACGGCAGCCCTCTGGCTTCAATCTCATCCTCGGGGAGAATGAAAAAGCCATTGTCCCCTGTGGCGATGCCGCGTTTGATCTTGAAGAAATCCGACACAATGCCGCCCGTGTGATGGCTCCGCACTTCCTGCACGGGAAAGCGCGTCCATTTCGCCTCCTGGGCCAATGCCTGGGAAGATACGCGGCGTGTGGTCGCGGGATTGGCAAGCGTTCCGCCATAGCTGAAAGTGACTTCATGCCCTGGCGGCGGCGGTGATTTGCGGAACCAAACGACAGCGGACGACACAAGGGCGTCCGTGAATTGCACGTCGTTGGGGTCAAAGCGGTGAATGTGGAGCAATGTCACACGCTCCAAAAGATACCGCTTAATCGCCTGCCCATAGTTCACGTCCATGAACTCGCTCGGGATCAACCATCCGGCAATCCCGCCCTCGCTCATCCAGGCATGTGAGAGGGCCATGAAATAGCAGTAAAGGCCGGACAACCCACCAAGGCGCAGCCCTGCGGCATCGGCAGCGGCGATCTTGAGCCGTCCCTTTTCCTCGTTCGTCATGTGATGGTGACGCACATAGGGTGGGTTGCATATGAGCATGTTGAAACGCGCTTGCGGTTCCTGCTGGGTGAAATCCGCAAGGCGCATATCTAGGCCCGTGCCCTCCCAGAGTTGCGAGGCGGGCGAGCCGTAGTGATCGTCGATCTCATAACCGCGAGCCGCTTCAATCCGATTAGGTGGAAAGACGGTGCGGAGGGCCGAATAGAATGACCCTGTGCCGATGGCAGGGTCTAGAAACCTGATCGGCTCCCCTTCGGGCAAGAGCGATCCGGCATATGCGAGGATCTCGGTTGCAAGCGAGGTCGGGGTCGCGAACTGCCCTAGCTTGTTGCGTTCGGCCTGGGTCTTGGCAGCATCTAGGCTGGTTTGCAGCTCTAGGCGGCGTTGCTCATTGGGTGAGATTGAAGTGATGGTCATAGCCCGAACTTCTCCAAGTCATCAATTCGATGTTCCCACACCCAATCAATGCCCTCGGCTGCCTCGTATCCAAGGTATCCGCTATCGAAGTAGCCGCACAAAAACAGATTGAACTCGACGGCTGCGCCGTAGGTCGCCCGAAGTTGCGTCATTTTGACGGCTTCTTCTTTTCGACGCTTGTTTGTATTCGTGAAATCGCCTGCCGATTTTGCTTCAAAGAAAATCGGAAGCTGCCCTGCGGGGCGATTTTTCGGCATGATAACCGCATCAACAGGAATATTGATCGACGTAATGCCGCCCTCAAGTTTGATCGGCACATTCATACGAAAGCTAAAAGTGCCTGGTTGCATTTGGTCTGTGAACCTTCCACGAGTTGCGTGTAGCCCCTCGCCTCTAGCCATGCCTTGATGGCTGCGAGCTGGCGCTTCTCCTGTGCGTTGCGAATGATCGGGTTCGCGACGGCGCCGCAAAGTCGGTCGGCTACAATCGTCGCGGCGCGATGTGTTTCAACCTCGGTCGGCACGGCTTCTCTGCCAAGCCATACAAAAATATCAGGATCGGCCATGCGCTCGATGATGGCGGCGATCTTCGCGAGCTGGGCGTCTGCGTCGGCGGTTGCCATGCGTGGCGGCAGCCGCTTGTCGGCCTCCATGCACATGACCAGGCTTTTCGACACACCTGAAAGGCCGATGAGTCTATCAACGGCAATTGGTGGGCATGTGGACATGCGAAGCGTGGGCAGAATTTCGGGGTGCTTCCGCAACGTCGCTGGCTCGATGTCGCGTAAAAAGTCGGTGGATTTTAGAGCTTCCTCGACATTCACCGTCACGCGAACCCGTGTTTGCCGGAAGGCAACAGGCGCGAAGTCCATGAACCATGAGTTATACATGTCGACCGACTGTGCGACGTCGGCCTTCCAAATCTGGGGTTTATCAAGATTGACGGGCATCGGTTTTCCTAGTTCTTCGTTTTCGTCCGATAGTCCGTCCACATCTCCTCAAAGAGCTTACGAAGCGACATTTTCCGTCGGGCGGCTTCAATTTTCACATCGGCGGCCATGTCTGGCGACAGGCTTATGCCGACGATTTGGCGGGTGCTGGTGGGCTGGCTCGATTCACTCATGGCCCATCATGTCGACATGTCGACAGCCCGTCAAGTCACGTTTTGTTCCTAGTTCGACCTGCCAGAGGCAGGGCGAAAAAAAGACGTTCCTCGTCCCGACACTTTCAGTGCACCACCACGCGCAGAATGAGTCAAAGGATCGCGCAGCGACCGCGAAGCGGCGCGGAGCCACGCACAGCCCGCAGGGCGAGCATGGCGAGCGTGCTTGACCAGTCGAGCATGGTGGTATGCTTCCAGGTCGGGTGAGAAACCAATCGACTCCGACCGCATGCGGTCGTCAATTTTGGCGCGGCGAAGTCGCGCTTTTCCTCCTATGTGTTATTATGTGTTAGATTCAGTGTTACGCTCGGAAAAAATGCCGACTTATCAAGTTTTATCAACCACATGGGAAGGTGGTTGGTGGGTGATAACACGATAAACGGTGGGTGATAACACGATAGAAATTTGGAGTTATCCACAGGGTGCTGGTGGGTGATAGCACGATATGAATTGCCCCGGTGGGTGATAACACAATAACCTTCCTAGCAGTCTGTCGGACTGAAGTTTAGCGACTTCGCCGGGAAGGTGGTTATGGCGGATCTCGGGCTTATTTTACGTTTGATCGCGTCGAGGACGCCCTCTGCGGTG
>JAQNCU010000373.1 GCA_029077775.1 Acidocella sp.
GCGGCTTCGGCGCGACCACCGCTTTGGTCTCCGGCGGGTTCACCTATTTCACCGCGCGTGTTGCCGCCGCGCTTGGGTTCGACATCCATCGCGCCAATATCCTGCTTGATAATGGCTCGGACCTGACCGGCGAGGTCGGCGACCCGATTTTGGACCGTGACGCCAAATCCGCCGCCTTGGGTGAGCTTGCGGCGCGGCGCGGCGTGAAGCTCAGCGCCACACTCGCCGTGGGTGATGGCGCCAATGACCTGATGATGCTGGGGCAGGCGGGTCTCGGTATCGCCTATTACCCAAAACCCGTGGTCGCCGCGCAGGTTTTGAACCGCGTCGAGCACACCGACCTGACATCATTGTTGTTCGCGCAAGGCTATCCGTTGACATTGTTTAGGGATGTATGACCAGCCATGAAAACACGTGCCGCCATCGCCCGCGCCCCGGGTAAAATTCTGTCGCTGGAGACCATCGACATCGCCGGGCCGAAAGCCGGTGAGGTTATGGTGGAGGTCAAAGCGACTGGAATTTGTCATACCGATGAATACACGCTCTCAGGCGCTGACCCGGAAGGCTTGTTCCCGAGCATTCTGGGGCATGAAGGGGCGGGAATCGTGGTCGAGATCGGGGCTGGTGTGACATCGCTCAAACCCGGCGATCATGTGATTCCGCTGTACACGCCGGAATGTCGGAATTGTAAATCCTGTCTGTCGCGCAAGACGAATTTATGCACCGCCATCCGCACGACCCAGGGCCAGGGCGTGATGCCCGATGGCTCTTCGCGGTTTTCCTGTGATGGCGCGCCGGTGATGCATTACATGGGGTGCTCGACCTTCGCGAACTTCACGGTGCTGCCGGAGATTGCACTGGCCAAGGTGCGCGAGGACGCGCCGTTTGAGAAAATCTGCTATATCGGTTGCGGGGTGACCACCGGCATCGGTGCGGTCTTCAACACCGCGAAGGTGCAGCCCGGCGATAATGTCGTGGTGTTTGGCCTGGGCGGTATCGGGTTGAACGTGATCCAGGGTGCGCGCATCGCCGGGGCCAACAAGATCATCGGCGTGGATTTAAGCAACGGGCGCAAACCGATGGCCGAAAAATTCGGGCTGACCCATTTCGTCAACCCGGCCGAGATCGGCGAGGATCTGGTGCCATATCTCGTCAACCTTACCAATGGCGGGGCGGATTTCAGCTTTGAGTGCATCGGCAATGTGAAAGTGATGCGTCAGGCTCTGGAATGCTGCCATCGCGGCTGGGGCACGTCGATCATCATCGGCGTGGCCGGTGCCGGGCAGGAAATTTCCACCCGCCCATTCCAGCTTGTCACCGGGCGGAGCTGGAAGGGCACAGCCTTTGGCGGCGCGCGCGGACGTACCGATGTGCCGAAAATCGTCGATTGGTACATGGATGGCAAGATCAACATCGATGATCTCATCACCCATGTCCTGCCGTTCGAGCAGATCAATCATGGCTTTGAATTGCTGCGCAGCGGTGAGAGCATCAGGACGGTCGTGACCTATTGATTTGCCGGGGGGCCGTATCGAATGGCCCCGGCACATCACCCGCCGTATTTTTGCAGCGTCTCGCGCAAGGGCGTCGCACCCTGGTTGCTGCCCTGCATGTCCACCACGATCTGCCGGGCGTCGAGCGCGCTGCCGTAATAGGATTGCTCGTCGGCTGAATTATTCGATAAAATCGAGCCCTGGAGGGACACACCACCATAAAGCCCCTGGGATTTCGAGAAGCTGACGATATCGGCATCGAGCGCGGTTGACATCGACCCATTCACCCCGGCCCCCAGCGTGGCAACGGTCAGGCCTGCATCGGCGCCGAATTTGAACTGGCTGTTGAGCAAGGCGTTCAGGCCGCCACTGGTCATCACCATCATCATGATCTGGGCATTCTGGATGCCTGCCTGAAAGCCGAAGCTGCCGCTGCCCAGCGTATAGAAAGCCGGGTTAGACCAACTGCCATCGGCACCGCGCGATGTCATCACGCACCCGCCACCTTCGCCGCCGATGATAAAGCCAGCACGGAAAATATTCGGGCAGATCACCACGGCTTTGGCGCGGCGCAGGAATTCCTGTGCCTGGGTGCCCTCGGTGCCACCCATCATGCTCTCGATCGAAAGCGTCGCACTATCCACCAAATGTTGGGGCGTGTCCGCGATGGCGGCAATGGGTGTCGCGAGCGTGGCGGCGGCAAGGCTGAGGCCAAGCAACAGGCGTTTCATCGATGTGCTCCTTCTGGGTGTTTCATGCAGGCATCCCCATCCGCAGGTGAGGATCGCGAAGCCGTTTCACAAGTTGAGATGGATAAATGTTCATTAACTGACAGAATCCGCCAGCCTTTATCCTGCCGCTCCAACCGGGTGAGCGATATATTGTCGATCGCGAAACACAAGGCCTGGTGCGCGCTCAACCCCATGGCATAGGCACAGGCCGCCCTGATGGCGCCGCCATGGCTGATGATGACGGTATCTGTGCCCGTGTCCGCGTCTGTGGCGTTGGCGGCAAGACGCTCCAACCCAGCGCCGACCCGCGCGATCATGACATCGAAGCTCTCGCCACCAGGCGGCGTTTCAGCCGCGTGGATAGGCCAGAACGGATGGCGGGTGCCATCCGTCCGGGCATCGAACCCGGCGATCGGCAACCCCTGAAAATCCCCGAAATCCTGCTCCACAAAGGCGGCATCAATAACCGGGATCTGCGCCGGGTAGCCCGCCTGGATGATCGCGCGGGCCGTGATCTGGGTGCGTGATAGCGGCGTGCAGACCAGCCGTGCTGTACGTGGCAGCCGGGCGGCCAAGGCCGCATAGCGCGGCGCATCCCCGGCCATGGTCGAGGCGCAGACCGGGACATCGTTCGTGCCATATAAATAACTAAGTGCGGCGGCATCGACGAGGGCATGGCGAACAAGCCAGAAGCGATGGGTCAAACTCATTCCCCCATTGATATAAGTGCGCCACGGCGGCGGGCCGCGCGAAATTCCTGCCCGAAAACGGCCACAGCACCCAGCATCCAGGCGAGGTTCAACAAGGCGGCCAGCAGCATCTCGTGCCAGTTTACAATCCGGTTCAAAAGGGCATCCCGCATACCGGCGAACACATGGGCGGCG
>JAQNCU010000374.1 GCA_029077775.1 Acidocella sp.
AAGCTGCCAGAGGATTGGGAGCCGCGTGAGCAAAGCCTGTTCCGGTCTACCGCGTTTGGCGACGACATCGACCGGCCTGTTGAGAAATCCGACGGGAGCAACACGTATTTTGCCAATGATATCGGCTATCATGCGGATAAAATGGCGCGCGGCTTTACCGCCATGGTCGATGTGTGGGGTGCTGACCATGGCGGGTATGTGAAGCGGATGCAGGCGGCGGTGCGCGCGCTGGCGGGTGATGGCGCGGCGCGGCTGGATGTGGTGCTGTGCCAGATTGTCCGGGTGATGAAGGATGGCGCGCCCGTGAAGATGAGCAAGCGGGCGGGGACATTCGTGGAATTGCATGACCTGATCGACGAGGTTGGGCCGGATGCCGTGCGGTTTATCATGCTGATGCGCAAATCAGACGCGCAGATGGAGTTCGACCTCAACGCCGCGGTGGCGCAAACGCGGGAAAACCCCGTATATTACGTGCAATATGCCCATGCGCGGTGCCGCAGCGTGCTGCGCGCGGCGGGCGATTTGGCGCCGCCCGGCGATCTGGCGAGCCTCGGCGCGCCGGAGGAGATGACGTTGATCCGCCGGTTGATCGGCTGGCCGCGTCTGGTGGCGCAGGCGGCGGCGGCGCGGGAGCCGCACCGGGTAGCGTTTTATTTGTACGAGCTGGCCGGGGATTTCCACGCGCTGTGGAATGCCGGGCGTGATGACGCGGATTTGCGGTTTATCCAGGCCGCGCGCCCGGTGGAGACCGCCGCGCGGGTGGCGCTGGTAGCGGCCACCGCCATCGTGCTGCGCTCAGGCCTTGCGGTGCTGGGGGTGAGCCCGGTTGAAGAGATGAGGTAGGGATTTGGGCGCAGGCGACGAGGAGGATTTCGTCTATCGGAGCCGTCGGCCGCAAGCGCCGATGGATGCGGCGGTGCGGCGAATGGTCCTGGCCGCGGGCGGGGTTTCCGTGCTGGTTATTGTGGTGGCGCTGTTGTGGAGCGGGGTGCGGGCAACCGGGTTCGGGCCGCCACCCTTGATTATGCCGCAAGCCGGGCCGCTCCGCGTGGCCCCCGTCGACCCGGGCGGGTTGGAGGTGCCGCAGGCCGATGAGCCGATCATGTCTGGCGCGCAATCAGCCGCGCCGCCGCGGCTGGCACCCGCGCCCGCGGCGCCCGCGATCAGCCAGCTCGATGCGCAGGCCGGTATGGGCGTGCCCGCCGCGCCGGTCGTGGCACCTTTGAGCCCCGCGCCGCCGGTGGTGCACACAAAATCAGAACCGCCCGCGGCGGGCGGCAAGACCGTGGGGGTGCAACTGGCGGCGACCAGCGACGAGGCCGGGGCGGAGGCAATGTGGTCGCATTTGCAGGCGCGGCTGCCGGATTTATTCGCAGGCCGAACGCCGGATATTTTGCCCGCCGTGGTGAATGGTTCCAGCGTGTGGCGGCTGCGGTTGGGCGGGTTTGCCTCAGTGGCCGATGCGCAGGATTTCTGCGCGCGGGTACAGGCGCAAAAGGCCGCCTGCACCGTGGCGGCGTTTTGACGCGGTTTATATGATACCCGTGATTTTGGGGCTGTCCGGGCCGGTATTGCTGCCGTCTGAACGGGATTTGCTGCGTGCGTACCCGCCGCGCGGGGTGATTTTGTTCGGGCGTAATATTGTGGAGCCTGGGCAATTGGCGGCTCTGGTGGTGGATTTGCGGGATGTGTTGCGCCCGGATGCGGTGCTGATGGTGGACCAGGAGGGCGGGCGCGTGGCGCGGTTGCGGCCACCGCATTGGCCTGAATTGGGCCCTGCCGGAGCGCTCGCCGATGCGGATGCGGCCTATGCCCATGGTCTGGCGCTGGGGCAGATGGTGCGGGCGGCGGGGTTCGACGTGGCGGCTTCCCCGGTGTTGGATGTCCGCCATGAGGGGGCAAGCGACGTGATCGGCGACCGCGCGTTCGGGCGTGATCCGGCAATGGTGGCGGCCCTGGGGGCGCGGGTGGCGGCGGGGATTATGGCCGCCGGGGTCATTCCCGTGATGAAGCATATCCCCGGCCATGGGCGGGCGATGCTGGACAGCCATCTGGCGTTGCCGCGTGTGGAGGCGACGGATTTGACCGGGGAGTTTTACCCGTTCAGGCAAAACCGAGACATACCCTGGGCGATGACCGCCCATGTGGTGTTTGCGGCCTATGATCCGGTACACCCCGCCACCATATCAAAGATTGTGATAGCCGAGGTCATTCGCGGTATAATCGGGTTTTCCGGCGTGCTGGTGTCGGATGATCTGGCGATGCAGGCGCTGCGCGGCACGCCGCTTAAGCGCGCGCAGGCGGCATTGCGGGCGGGCTGTGATATCGCCCTTTATTGTCCGGGGGATATGGCGGGCAACCGGGCGATTTTGGAGGGTTTGAGCGCATGAGTGCGGGAACGGTGGATGTGGTGCTGGCGCTGGTGGTGGCGGTGGTGCTGCATGAACTGGCGCATGGCGTGGTGGCGCGACTGTTGGGTGACAGAACCGCGCAGCAAGCCGGGCGGCTGACGTTGAACCCGATCAGGCATGTGGACCCGATGGGCAGTGTGGTGGTGCCAGTTGTGCTCGCACTTGGGCAATTGGCCAGTATTGGGCAGATCGGGTTTATGTATGGTTGGGCCAAACCCGTGCCCGTGAACCCGATGGCGTTGCGGCTGCGCGGCCAGGCGCATCCCAGGCAATTAATGGCGATTGTCGCACTGGCTGGGCCGGTGATGAATTTTGCGCTGGCGCTGGCGGGCGCGCTGGTCATGAATGCCGGGTATACCGGGTTGTTCTGGCAATATTTTATTTTGGTGAACCTGACTTTGGGGCTGTTTAATCTGTTGCCGATGCCGCCGATGGATGGCGGGCGGATTTTGGTGGGTGTGTTGCCGCTGCGGGCGGCGCGGTTTGTCGCGGGGGCGGAGCGGTACGGGATATTGCTCGTGCTGCTGGTTTTGTTTGTGTTGCCTTTGGTGCTCGGGCAGGTTGGCATCAGGTTTGATCCGGTACAGCGGGCCTTCGCGGTGGTGCTGCCCTGGGCGGAGGAAATTTTGGTGCGGGTGGCGGCGTTTATTTATGGAAACTGACGCGCTGGTGCTGCGGCTCGACGGGTTCGAGGGGC
>JAQNCU010000375.1 GCA_029077775.1 Acidocella sp.
ATCAGTATGGGCAAGCGGACAGGAGTGACAGCGTCTTTTTCTCAATCAAGAGGGTGAAAAGCCTGGATCCAGATCACGATTCATCTTTACCCTCGTATCGAGCATGTGCTTTCTCGCAATTTTTACGGCGGATCTATAGTTATCTCTTCCGTCAAGGCGACGGAGACCCGGTGCGGAAGCTGGCGACTTTTGGGGCGGGGCATGTGACACTCGATTCGCTGAGCCAATGTGCTGCACAAAACGCCGGCAAACAACCCAGACACCGTTCAAGCCGTTATCAGACCAGGTGGGCCTTGTGCGTTTCGATCTGACGCAAGGGGCAGGGCGGCGCAGGGCGGCGCAGGGGGACTCTTGATGAGGTCGGGCAGGTGATGGTCTAACCGGCTTCGCCGGTCGTGCCCGGCAGCCGCCTGCATGGCACCCGGATTGCTACCGCTCCCGGATATCGATTACTGTAACGGCCCCCCCCATCAGAAGGGATATGGCCAGAAAGAGACACAATGCGTGACAGGGATATTCGGGAGGCTTTGCACCGCAAGGTGCTTAAGGAGCATCACGGCGACACCAATACCCTCGTTCTCAACGAGTTGGGTCTTCGCCATGGGGCCTGTCGCGTCGATATCGCCGTGGTGAACGGCCATTTGCATGGCTATGAGATCAAAAGCGACGCCGACACGCTAGACAGGTTGCCCACCCAGGTGACGGCCTATGGTGCGGTTCTGGACCGTGCCAGCTTGGTTGTGGGCGAAAAATACGCGGAGAAGGCTAAGGCTCTTCTGCCGGACTGGTGGGGTATCAGGGTAGCAACGGTCGGGCCGCGCGGGGCCATCAATTTCGATACCGTCCAGCCGATCAAGACCAACCCATCTATCGACCCGGTTGCGCTGGCCGAGCTGCTATGGCGACCCGAGACCGTGGAAATTTTGCGGGAGCTTGGCACGCCCGAGCTGATGCTACGCAAGCCGCGCGCCGTGCTCTATCGCCACCTGGCTGAGGTGGTGGAGTTGAAGGAGCTGCGGGACCTAGTGCGAAAAACCCTCAAAGCGCGTGTAAGGTGGCGAGGTCAGCGACCACCTTTGTCAGATGCCGGTTTGTAGAAACCCAAACCCAGGTTGACAGGTTGCCGGTTGCGACCGTCCCCGCGGCGCAGCCCGCGATATGAGCATCGCCAGCCGAATATCCCGCGCCGCTGAAATAATACTGCGCAACTAGCGTCTGGCACATCTGCTGATATTGCCCGAACCCGTGCGTGCGGACAGGTGTGCCCCGCCCGACATGCCATGCGTCATCGATGGTGTAGCGTAGCTTCGCGAACGGCTTAATCATGCGCATGTCCAGCTCCACCAGATCGGGATGGGCCACCCCGTAATCGCCAAAGGTCGGGATGCGCGATTCACCTCCCAGCATGCCCACGAAGGTCCGGTAAGCTACCCATTCATGGCGCGGGATGATTTGGAAGGGCGGCGCAAGCGCCGCGACAGACTGCGGATATGACGTGCCGGCCAGCGTCACCGTTCGCCAGCGGTTGATGCTGGGGAGCAGCCCCAACAGGGTCGGGACAGTCCGAACGAAAGCCGCATAGGGGATAAAGTTCGGGGTTCCGAAATCTACCACCAGGTCGGTTTCCGCCCAGGTGACCCCAAGCTGGCGCAGCAGCGTCTCGATATCGGCGCTCAGCGCCGGGCGGTCGAAATCCAGCATTCCCACCCGCAGACAGACCCCCCGCTGGTCAATCCTGATCACCGTGGCAACCGAGGCAATGAAGGCAGCATCGCTGACGAAGCTCACCACGGGAATGGTGACGCAGTTTTCCGCCCGCGACGCTGCAAAGACCTCCTCAACGTAGTGCCCGCCGCCTGCCATCCGCGTATGCACTGGCAGCCATTTGAGATCGACGAAGCACGGCCGCGCCTGCCATTTCGATTTCAGGCGGCGGCCAAAGTCACCCAGATGGGCATCAGCGCTTTCGCGCTCCTGCCCGGTCGCATGATCAAACCCGATGGGCGGGATTTCCAGCAGTGGCGTCAGCCGATCTTTCACGGGATCTGTCAAGCGGCTTAGCGCTTGATACTCGCCCATTTTCCACTTCAAGATCGGGACATAGTGGCGGTGATTGAACATTCGAATCCTTGAACATAGCGCCTCTAAGGTAATCAGTCGACCTTACCCATTATAATTGCCAAGGCCACATGGCATAAGCAAGATACAAGTACAGTTTTTTTCTTAAAATTTTGCAAAATCGTAAAATACATGTCATAATAGTTGCCTAACGTCGGAATTAGGCCAAGCGATCATCATGCCACAAGGGCTCAATAAGAAGATTCTGTGCTTTGTGGACGAATACGGGACAGCCGGATTCGGTGATCTGTATCTAGGGGCCGTATTCGTGATGGCCTTTGAGGCCGGGCGTGTGGATAAGTGCCTAAGCGACTTATTGGAGCCAAGCGCGAACGAGATTCACGCTACCAACTTGGCCGACAGCTATTTGCAGAGCCTGATGCAGCGCTTCTGGACGGCCGCGCCGCCCGGTCGCTTGGTAATGATTAACCGTAAGCTTGGTGTACAAAGCGGGCATCCGCCTGTTCTCTATGCCCAGGCGCTGATTGAGACGGTCAAGATCGGGCTGAAGCGGTTCCGGAACGATGTTCTGGATCGCGCAACCATCGGCAATGTTGAGGTGATCACGGACGCAAACCACCATAATGGTGATCCAGCCTTTTCCGAGGAGATTGCTCGAGCAAGGCAGAGGGATGGCGTATTCCGGGCGGTTAATCAGGTGGTGCAGCTTGATTCCGCCGCATCTAGGCTTTTGCAGCTCGCTGACGCTGTAGCCCATTCGCGCAAATGGATTGTCGGGGCCGAAATGAACGCCGCCGGCTTGCGCCAGCGCTTTGGCATAGGGTCGTGCGGCTGGTTGGAACGGCCTACTGTCATAAGCGCTTTCGCGAAACTTTCGACATATGCGAGCCTGAATCCGTAGTATTTTTCTTGTTGTTTTTCAGTTGGTTAAGATTCGCAAATCTTATGTGCTGAATGCCCCGACTTTTGCGATAAGTTTTGCAAATCATCGCTTGATTGCACGTCCCGGTTGAATCCGATATTTG
>JAQNCU010000376.1 GCA_029077775.1 Acidocella sp.
GAAAATCCGCGCGCAGAACAAACCGTCCCGTTCCGGCTTGAACGTCCGATAATTGATTGTCTCCGGCTTTTTGATTTCACCGAACGACCAGGAGCGGATCTGCTCAGGCGAGGCAATTTGGATGCGAATCTGGTCGAAGGTCGCGGCCTGGCCCGTTTGGCCGAGGATCTTCATCAAGTCATTCATGCAGCAATCCCTTTCATCAACGCAGGATGGCAGCGCCACCCCGCGTCATGATCAACCGTCTAAAACTCTTATTCGACCGAAAGCGTCAGATCGACGTTCAACCCAAGCGATTTCAATTCCTTGGTCAGCACGTTGAAGCTTTCCGGTACGCCCGCCTCGAAATTATCCTGCTCGCGCACGATGGCTTCATACACCTTGGTCCGACCCGAAACGTCGTCCGACTTCACGGTCAGCATTTCCTGCAAGGTATAGGCGGCGCCATACGCTTCGAGCGCCCAAACCTCCATCTCGCCGAACCGCTGCCCGCCGAACTGCGCCTTGCCACCCAACGGCTGCTGGGTCACCAAGCTATACGGCCCGATCGACCGCGCATGGATCTTGTCATCAACCATGTGACCGAGCTTGAGCATATACATATAGCCCACAGTCACTTTGCGCTCGAAAATATCGCCGGTCCGTCCGTCCGCCAGCGTCATCTGCCCGGAAATATCAACCCCGGCCTTCGCCAGCATATCCTCGATATCAGTGATCCGCGCACCATCGAACACCGGTGTTGCAATCGGCACACCCTTACGGATATTGCCGCACAACTCCGCCACATCGGCATCATCCATGATCTCGATCTGCTTGGTGTAAACCTCTTCACCATACACATCCTTGAGCATGCCATGCAGGCGCTCGCGCTCCTGCCCGGTCCGGCGATAGGTGTCGACCATCTCACCGATCTGCCGCCCCAAATTGGCGCAAGCCCAACCCAGATGCGTCTCGAGAATCTGCCCGACATTCATTCGCGACGGCACGCCCAGCGGGTTGAGCACAATGTCAACCGCCGTCCCGTCCTCCAGGAACGGCATGTCCTCGATCGGCACAACCTTCGAGACCACACCCTTATTGCCGTGGCGCCCGGCCATTTTGTCACCCGGCTGCAGCTTACGCTTTACCGCGATGAACACCTTGACCATCTTCATCACACCGGGCGGCATTTCGTCGCCCCGCTGCAATTTCTCAACCTTGCTCTCGAACCGCGCCTGCAATTTATGCACAGCCGCATCGAATTCGCGCTTCAGCGTTTCGATCTCGGCCATCACATGGTCGTCCTGCACCGTCAGGTTCCGCCACGCACCGCGCGGAATTTCGGCCAACAACGCGGCGTTGATCTCGCTGCCCGAGCGCACGCCCTTATAGCCGGACCCGGCAATCTGCCCGAACAGCTTTTCGCGCAGCCGATTCAGGAACGCCCGCTCCTGAATCGCCCGCTCATCGTCGCGGTCTTTCGCCAACCGCTCAATCTCGGACCGCTCGATCGCCAAAGCGCGCTCATCCTTATCGACACCACGCCGATTGAACACCCGCACATCAACAATCGTGCCGGTCACCCCAGGCGGCAGCTTCAGCGACGTATCCCGCACATCGGAGGCTTTCTCACCGAAAATCGCCCGCAGCAGCTTCTCTTCCGGCGTCATCGGGCTCTCGCCCTTCGGCGTCACCTTGCCGACCAGAATATCCCCCGGATTGACCTCGGCACCGATATAAACAATCCCCGCCTCGTCCAGGTTCCGCAGCGCTTCCTCACCGACATTCGGAATATCACGGGTGATCTCCTCCTGCCCAAGCTTGGTGTCGCGGGCCATCACCTCAAATTCCTCGATATGGATCGAGGTAAACATATCCTCGCGCGCAATCCGCTCCGAAATCAGAATCGAGTCTTCGAAATTATACCCGTTCCACGGCATGAACGCGCAGAGAATATTCCGCCCCAATGCCAATTCGCCCAGATCAGTCGACGGCCCATCGGCAATAATATCGCCCCCACCAACCCGATCGCCCACCCGTACCAACGGCCGCTGGTTGATGCACGTCGACTGGTTGGAGCGCATGAACTTGCGCAACCGATAAATATCGACACCCATCGTCGTGCCATCATTATTGGTCGCCCGCACCACAATCCGCGCGCCATCGATCTGGTCGATCACGCCGGCCCGCCGCGCCACAATGGTCGCACCACTATCCTGCGCCACCGCCGCCTCCATGCCGGTGCCAACCAGCGGCGCATCCGAACGGATCAACGGCACCGCCTGGCGCTGCATGTTCGATCCCATCAGCGCCCGGTTCGCGTCGTCATTCTCCAAAAACGGTATCAACGCCGCCGCCACCGAAACCAACTGTCGCGGCGAAACGTCGATCGCCGTCACTTCCTCCGGCCGCACCAACCGGAAATCGCCATTCCGCCGCACCGAAACCAAATCCTCGGTCAACGTGCCGTCTTCCAGCTTCGGCGCATCGGCCTGCGCCACCGTCAACCGCTCTTCCTCCATCGCCGACAAATACTTGTAGTCATCAGAAACTTTACCGTTGGTTACCATCCGGTAAGGCGTCTCAATAAATCCGTATTTATTGACCTTGGCAAACGTCGCCAACGAGTTGATCAACCCGATATTCGGCCCCTCCGGCGTCTCGATCGGGCAAATCCGCCCATAATGCGTCGGGTGGACGTCGCGCACCTCAAACCCGGCCCGCTCCCGCGTCAACCCGCCCGGCCCAAGCGCCGACAACCGCCTCTTATGCGTCACTTCGGACAACGGATTGGTCTGATCCATAAACTGGCTCAGCTGCGAGCTGCCAAAAAACTCCCGCACCGCTGCCGCCGCCGGCTTCGCATTGATCAAATCATGCGGCATCACCCCGTCGATATCGACCGAGCCCATCCGCTCCCTAATCGCCCGCTCCATCCGCAGCAGCCCGACCCGATATTGATTCTCCATCAGCTCGCCAACCGAACGCACCCGCCGGTTGCCGAGATTATCAATGTCGTCAATCTGCCCGCGCCCATCTTTCAGATCGCACATAATCTGAATCGTGCGCAGAATATCCTCTTTCCGCAAAATCCGCATCTGGTCATCGCACTCGATGCC
>JAQNCU010000377.1 GCA_029077775.1 Acidocella sp.
ATGGCCTGGACTGAAACCGCTCGGCGGCGATACTGCCGGGATGAGCTGCGCTATGCAAGCAACCTTACCGATGCTGAATGGGCGCTGATTGCGCCCTTCATGCCGGCACCGGCGCCACGCGGACGTCCACGCTCGGTATCGCTGCGCGTGATTGTTGAAGCGATTTTCTACATGTTGTCGACCGGCTGTCAGTGGCGGCAACTCCCCAGGGAGTTCGCCCCCTTCACCACGGTGCAGGCATATTTCTACCGCTTCAGCCGTGACGGTACGCTCGTACGCATCAACCAAGCCCTGGTTGCGATGGCGCGGGAACGGGTTGGACGTCCGGCATCGCCCACCGCGGGCGTGATCGATAGCCAGTCGGTGAAAACGACCGAGGCGGGCGGGCCGCGCGGGTTCGATGCGGGGAAGAAGATCAAGGGACGCAAACGGCATATCGTCACCGATACGCTCGGGAACCTGGTCGGTCTTGTTATCCATTCCGCCGATGTTCAAGACCGCGACGGCGCCCCCTCCGTGCTCAAATCCATCCGCAAGAAATACCCGTCTCTGCGGCATGTATTCGCCGATGGCGGCTATGCTGGGCCTAAACTGAAAGGACGCCTCGAAAAAATCGGGAAATGGACCATACAAATCGTAAAACGCTCGGACACCGCGGAAGGTTTTGAACTCCTGCCCCGCCGATGGGTGGTCGAGAGAACCTTTGCCTGGCTTGGCCGATGCCGCCGCCTCGCCAAGGATTTCATGGGTCCTGCTCGCCCACATCCGAATGCTCATAAGAAAAATCGCACGCCATGGTTAGGAGGGCTATCATTCAGAGTCAGACTCTCAGGTAGGCTGCCTGATCCGCCATGGTTGCAGCACCCGGCGCCAGCAGGTCCACCGCTACGGCGTGGAGGCGCTCGATCTCTTTCAGATGCGCTTTGGCGTCCAGCCTGGCGGTTACGCCACCTTCATGCCGCCGGTGGATATTCAACGATTCCGCGACGTAAACCACCGACCGGCTTGTTTGGCCAGCAATTCGAGGTAAAGCCGCCAATCCCCCGCGAGCTTCCAATCCTCGAGATCCGTCACGCCTGCCAACGCCTTCAGCAGTGCCTCGCGGCGCCACAAAACGGCGCTCACATTTGGAATTATATTACGCACAATTAACAGGTTCCTTGCGAAATCCTGCGCGTCCCACGTGCCGGAGGCGGCCAATGCCCGGATGCCAGCCTGGAAGTAGTAGTTTTGATAGCTGGGCATGGTCTGCTGCCCCTCGGCGTTCACGGCGCGGCTGTCGGCAAAGGCGAGCAAGGGGGTTTGGGTACGTTCCATTGCCTCGACCAGCGCGGCGAGGAGGCTAGGGTGGGCGGCATCATCGGCTTCGCACAGCCAGATGTAATCGCCTCTGGCCTCGGCGGCGGCACGGCGCCATTGCGCGAACACCGAGCCGGAATTCTTCTCGTTTGCCAGGATTTTGATCTCCCGCCCGGCCTGCGCGGCGGTAGCGGCTGCCACCTCCAGGCTCGCATCGGTCGAGGCGTCGTCCAGCAGCAAGATTTCCTGAACAGGATAGGTCTGGGCAAAAATACTGGCGAGGCGTTCCGGCAGATAGGCCGCGTATTGGTAGTTGAGCACCACCGCGCTGATGCGCTTCAGTCCAGGTGCGGCAAACCGCAGCAGCGCATCCACATAACGCGGAAAATCGAAGCGTTCTTCGGCCATTTTCATAAGGCGCGGGCGTTGCCGCTTCAGCGCTTTATGGTCGAGCAGCGATTCAAGCCCGGCCTGGTAATCGTCGAAATCGGCCTGACGGGCGACATATCCGGCCTGTTCGGCGCGCAGCAATTCCGGAATGCCGCCTGTCTCATCAAACGCCACGCAAGGGATGCCGCAGGCAAACGCCTCGATCGCCACCGTCGGCAGCGGGTCCTCCCGCGAGGTCAGCGCCAGCACGTCGGATGCCGAGAAATAATCGGCCATTTTGTCCGTGAACGGAATATGCGTGAAACCCCCTTTTTCCCGCAGCATCTCCATTTCGGGTTCGAGATATGTTTTCAGTTTGGGGTCCGTGTTCCCAACCCAAAGGAAATGTACATCCGCTCGCTTATCAGAGATGCGCCCCGCCAGTTGCAGAAACAGATCGAACCCCTTGCGGATATCCGCGAACCCGGCTCCCAGAATAACGAAATCCGTCTCGCTCAGCCTCAGCCCAGCCCTTATTCGCGCCCGCGCCAGCGGGTCGAAATTTATCTGTTTTCCCTGCGGCAAAATTACCTCGTTGCCGCCATCCAGCCCCACCGCTGCGCGGAATTTCTCCGCCGCATAGGTGGAGGAGAAAATAAGCTTGCGCGCCGCCGCCCCGCCCAGCCGCGCCTGGATTTCGAGGTTATATTCCTTCAGCAATTGCGGCAGTTCATGGATCAGCAGCACGCATTCGATATTTCGCAGCTCCGCCCATGGCACCACCCGCGCCGATGCGGCGGAGTTGACGATGGCGTGGCGGATACCTATACGCCGGTATTGGTCCAGATGGTTGCCGATGATGGTTTTGTCATAAGCGATGGTGACTTCTGCCACCTCGTAATACTGCGCCAGCAGTGGCCCGACACCCAGCAGCAGCAGATGCACCTTCAGCCCCCATTGGCGCTTGAGCTGCCTGGCGATGTGCAGTAACAAAATCTGCGCCCCATGGGGGTGGGCATCGTGCCCCACCAGCAGGATTCCGGAGGCAAGGTCCGCCGCGTCATGCGCGCAAATGGCCCTGGCGGTGGCGTTGAGGAAGGCCGCGCCCGCATGGACATCCGGTTCCAGAAACGCGCCTTCCGCCCATTCGTTCCAGGCGTTCACGCAGATAATCTGCTGGCCGTAGAACGGGTGGTCGGCCGTGTAGCGGATGAGCTTTTCCAGCCAGTCTTGATATTTCGAAGGCGTTACGTTGTGCAGGGCCAGCCCCTTGCCTTCGCGGCGGGGGTCATTGTCCCATCCAGGCAGGATGGTTTTGATAAGCGGGTAATCTGGCACCTTCATGGTGAGTGAGGTTTCCGCCAAGGCCGCGTAATCATGTACCGTGGCGCAGAAATCCGGGTCCAGCAGGTCGAGTTTTTCATT
>JAQNCU010000378.1 GCA_029077775.1 Acidocella sp.
AGGAAGATGGCGTTCGCCGTGGTGCCGAGCGTGGCGGCGGCGGCGTGGGCCGTCTCCTCCACGGCGCGCACCCCGGCGGCGCCGGTGAACACATTGGCATTGCCCGCATTCACCACCAGCCCGCGCGCCACGCCACCGGGCAAAATCTCCCGGCAATAGGAAACCGGGGCGCCGGGGCACAAATTGCGCGTGAACACCCCGGCGACGTTGGTGCCTTCATCCAACGCCACCAGCAGCACATCGGTGCGGCCGTGATAGCGGATACCCGCCTGTGCCGTCGCCACTCTCACCCCCGCCACCATTGGCAATGCCGGCAACGGCAACGCCAAGGGTGAAACTGGGGAGGGGGCTGGCATGACCCTGTGACTATTTCGCAGGCGCGGCCGTGACAGGCGTTGTCGGCGTGCCGTCCGGATTAAACACCTTAATTTTCACATTGGCGCGCACAGCGGCAATAACCTTCTGAATCTGCGCCTCAGCCAGATTCTGGCGGATCTGCCCTTGCACATCGGCCAGTGTCGGGGTCGGCTCATTGCGCTTGCCCTCGCATAAAATCACATGCCAGCCAAACTGCGTCTGCACCGGGGTTTTGGTATATTCACCGGGCTTCAGCGCAAACGCCGCGTTTGCGAAGGCCGGAACCATTTGGTCCTGCGTGAACCAGCCAAGCTCCCCGCCATTTTTAGCACCTGGATCGATGCTATCTTTTTCCGCCAAGGTGGCAAAATTCGCGCCATGGTTGAGCTGGTTGATAATAGCCTCGGCCTCGGCCTGGGTCTTCACCAGAATATGGCGCGCATCCACCTGCTGGGGCCCGGGCTTGCCCGCGTAATCCTGGTTATAAGCGGCCTGCACGGCGGTGTCAGACACCGCCGGGGTCACCTGCTGCTGCACATAGGCATTTTCCAGCTTGATATCGGCGGCATCTTCCATCGCCGCGGCCACGGCGGGGTCATGCTCCAGATCTTCCTTACGCGCCGCGACCAATATCGCCTTGCGGTCGATCTCCTGGTTCACCAGCAGTGAAAATAACTGGTCCTGCGGCATTTGCTGCATCTGCGCGGGCGCACCCTGGGCCGCTGCCTGCACGTCGCTCAAGTGAATTTTCAAATTATTCACGGTCGCCACAACCGGGTCGGCCGGGGCCGCGCTGGCGGCGGTGGGTGTCGGATTTGTCTGGGCGTGGGCCAGCGGTGCGGCAAGGGCGGCGGTCAGTGCCAGGGCTGATAGTGTGGAATAACGACGCATTACGGCAAAATCCTTCCAGAAATTCTGCGCTGCTATGGGCCAAAGCCCTAGCCTCGGCAAGGGTTTGACCAGGGAGAGAGCGGCGCTTATGTGGACGCGGGTGGCTGCCTATATAAGGGGGCCACCGAGATATCCGGGTGCCCCGCCGCCTGCTGATGGAGCCATTGAGTTAAATGTTCGCAAGCCTCGCCCGCGCCGTGTTCGGCACCAGCAACGACCGCGCCCTGAAAGGGTTCAAGCGCCAGGTCGCCACCATCGCCGCCTTCGAGCCCGCGCTCCAGGCCCTGGATGACGAGGCGCTGCGGGCCAAAACCATTGAATTTCGCGCCCGCCTGGCCAAGAGTGAAACGCTGGATGACGTGCTGGAGGAAGCTTTCGCCGTGGTGCGCGAAGGGGCGCGCCGCGTCCTCGGCCTGCGCCATTTCGACGTTCAGATGATCGGCGGCATGGTGCTGCACGCGGGCAAAATTGCCGAGATGAAAACCGGCGAGGGCAAAACCCTGGTCGCCACCCTCGCGGTCTATCTCAACGCGCTGGCTGGCCTGGGCGTGCATGTCGTCACCGTGAACGACTATCTCGCCCAGCGTGACTCGGATTGGATGGGCCAGCTTTACCGCTTCCTCGGCCTGTCCACCGGGGTGATTATCCACGGGCTCGATGACGACCAACGCCGCGCCGCCTACGCCGCCGACATCACCTACGGCACCAACAATGAATTCGGCTTCGACTATCTGCGCGACAATATGAAATACCGGCTTGAGGATATGGTCCAACGGCCCTTCCATTACGCTATCGTCGATGAGGTGGATTCCATCCTGATCGACGAGGCCCGCACACCGCTGATCATCTCCGGCCCATCCGATGAGCCGACTGAGCTTTACGCGCAGGTTGATGAGGTCGTGCGCGGCTTCATCGCGGCGGGCAAGTCCGAGGATGGCGCGCATGAATTCTACGAGAAGGACGAAAAAGCCCGCACCGTGGTCATGACCGATCTCGGCTCTGAAACCGTGGAGGGCCTGCTGCGCGATGCCGGGCTGCTGACCGAGGGCAACCTATACGACATCTTCAACATCCCGCTCATCCACCACGTCCAGCAATCCCTGCGCGCCCGCGTGCTCTATACCCGAAATGTCGATTACATCGTGCGTGACGGCAAGGTGGTCATCATCGATGAATTCACAGGCCGGATGATGGAAGGCCGCCGTTACTCGGAAGGGCTGCACCAGGCGCTGGAAGCCAAGGAGCACGTTACGGTCGAGAAGGAAAACCAGACCCTCGCCTCTATCACGTTCCAGAATTATTTCCGCCTCTACCCCAAGCTCGCGGGCATGACAGGCACGGCGATGACCGAGGCCGATGAGTTTGAGCAGATCTACAAACTCCAGGTCGTGGAAATCCCGACCAACGTGCCGGTCAGCCGCCACGACCAGGATGACGAGGTCTATCGCAGCGCCGCCGAAAAATACGAGGCCGTGGCCCTGCTGATCGAGGAATGCCGCGCCCGCGACCAGCCCGTGCTCGTCGGCACCACGAGCATCGAGAAAAGCGAGATCATCTCCGCACTTTTGACCAGCAAAAACATCAAGCACAGCGTGCTCAACGCCCGCTTCCATGAACAAGAGGCAAAAATCGTCGCCCAGGCTGGTGCGCCGGGGGCCATCACCATCGCCACCAACATGGCCGGGCGCGGTACGGACATTAAACTCGGCGGCAATTATGAGATGCGCGTCGCCCTGGAGCCTGAGACCGACCCGGCAACCATCGAGGCCGAGATCGCCGCGCACCATGTCACGGTCAAAGATGCAGGCGGCCTGTTCGTCATCGGGACCGAGCGT
>JAQNCU010000379.1 GCA_029077775.1 Acidocella sp.
GATTTCAATCTCCAGCGCATCGGGCGGCAACCCGGCAGTGGCGCAGGCGCGTTGCAGCCGCCCCAGAAGATCAGGCGCGCGGAGCTGGGCGCTGAACAGATTGACGGCAATGCGGAAATTATCGAGCCCCTGCCGCCGCCACTGCGCTGCCTGCTGGCATGCGGTATCGATCACCCAGGCGCCCACGCGCGATGAGAGCGCACCGCTTTCCAGCGAGCTTAAAAAAAAAGCCGGGGTCAGCAGCCCCGCAGACGGGTGGTTCCAGCGTAGCAGTGCCTCAGCCGCTATCAGCCTGCCATCGTCCAAACGGATTTGCGGCTGGTAAAAGAGTTCGAATTGATGCCGCTCCAGTGCTTCCTGCAATTCTGTGTATTGCAGAATTTTGGCCTGCGCGGTGGCGCGTAAATGCGGAACATAGAGCCGCGCGCAATATCGGCCCTCTGATTTGGCATGGTACAGAGCGAGTTCGGCATTGGCGAATATCTCTTCGCCGTCTTCGCATTGCGCCGAGAATATCGCGACGCCGATGCTGGCCCCGACATTGATCTGTTGACCAAAGACCGATAGCGGCCGGGCGATATCGTCGATCAGGCGATCAGCGAGCCGTAATGCGACATCGTCTGTGATCGGCTTGATCAGCAGCACGGCAAATTCATCCCCGTCGATGCGCGCGGTGAGACCCCAAGGGCCAGCCGCGCGCCGCAGCCGTGACGCGATGTCGCGCAAGACCAGATCACCCGCGGCATGGCCACGCAGATTATTGATGTATTTGAAATCATCGAGGTCGATCAACAGCAAGGCGCCGTTGTTTGATTTTCTGAATGGATCGTCGAGCCATGTTTGCAGCACGGCACGATTCGACAGGCCTGTCAGCACATCCCGCGCGGATAAAGTCTGGGAATCTGGCCTGCACAGTGCGACCATATTTTTTTGTGTCGGGTTCATGACGAAAGATTGCGTTATTTTGCGTTTCAGGAAGCCGGAAGGGGATAATTTTGGACGTTTCAATCTATTAAACCCATCAGAAGTCCTGTCCAATATAAGATATTATCACAATAAACTAGGAGTGTTTTAAATATCCCACGAGACCGATCACATATTCATAAATGAATCGCAATAAAAAAACGATGCTGTATCGCAATATTAATTATTGTGTACGGTTTTGGATTCCCGCGCGGGGCTGGCGGGGCGGCCGCGCGATACGAATAATTGCGGGGCTGGCCGGGCGGCCCTAGCTGGCTATGAAGCGCGACGGGTGGTCGGTGATGATACCATCCACCACCCCGGCCAGACGGTTGAAATCCGTGTGCTCGTTCACCGTCCAGGCCGTCACGTCCAGGCCGCGTTTATGCGCCTCGATGATCTCGGGCTCGGTGAGGCTGGCATGATGCGCGGCCCAGCCGATGGCCCCGGTGGCGGCCACGGCGGCGGGGATCGACAAGTGGCCATAGCCCGTGCCCCACCATAAATCCCGGTCCTGCGCGGTTTGCGCATTGGTCAGGCAGATGCGCGGCAGTTTCGGGGCTTGTTCAGCCGCCGCGCGCAGCACCGCCCAGTCAAACGCCAACAAGCTGATCTGTCGCGCAGGTGAGGCTGCCAGCACCGCCAGAATTTGCCGGACCATGAGTGCTGGGTCATGCGCGCGGTCTGGCGTTGGCGGAAAGGTTTTGACCTCCAGCAGCCAGAGAGGGCAGGGGATCTCGGTCAGCGCCTGGGCGAGTGTGGGGATATGGCCCGGCAGATCGGCCAGGGCCATGGCGCGGATCGGCCGGCCATCGGGCAGTTCGGGGTCGTGATGCAGCACGGGGGTCAGATCGGCGGTCAGTGCGATATCTGTCTCGATCCCCGCCAAGCCCAGCGCGCAGGCATGGTGGAAGCCCGCCAAAGTGTTTTCGGGCCGTTCCCCGCGCGCGCCGCGATGGCCGTAGAGCCTCATAAACGCAGGCCGGTGGCGGTGTCGAAATAATGGAGGGCGTCTGCGGGGAAGCCGACGCGCAATTCATCCTGCTCAGGTTTTCCTCCGGCGCGGCGCCAGGTCAGGCGCTGGCCATCCGGCAGCACGCCGTAAATAAGCGCCTCAGCGCCCATAAGCTCGACAAGATCGACCCGTAACATCACACCATTCGGGTCGGCCACAATCTGCTCAGGCCGGATGCCCGCTTTGGTGCCGGGTGGTGCCGCCAGATGCGGGCCGGGGTTGAGGATGTTCATGGCGGGTGCGCCCATGAACTGGGCGACGAATAAATTTGCCGGGCGCGCGAAAATCTCCATCGGGGAGGCGATCTGCGCGGCAATGCCCGCCTCCATCACGATCACGCGGTCGGCCATGGTCATCGCCTCCACCTGGTCATGCGTGACATAAAGCGCGGTCACGCCAAGCCTTTGTTGCAGGCGACGGATTTCGGCGCGCATGGTCACGCGCAATTTGGCATCGAGGTTGGAGAGCGGTTCGTCGAACAGGAATAATTTGGGGTTGCGGATAATCGCCCTGCCCATGGCGACACGCTGGCGCTGCCCGCCGGAGAGCTGCCCCGGGCGGCGGGTAAGCAATGCCTCCAGCCCCAGCATGCGGGCGGCCTCGGTGATTTTCGCATTTATCGTCCCAGCGGGCTCACCGCGCAGTTTCAGCGCGTAGCCCATATTCTGTGCCACGGTCATATGCGGGTAGAGCGCGTAATTCTGGAACACCATGGCGATATCCCGGCGCGCGGGGTCGCGCGTGGTGATATCCGCGCCATCGAGGATGATCCGCCCGGCGCTCGGGCTTTCCAGCCCCGCCACCAGCCGCAGCAGCGTCGATTTTCCGCAGCCTGAGGCGCCGACGATCACCAGCATCTCGCCGCTGGCGGTGGAAAGGTCGAGCGATTTCAGTACTTTTGTCGCGCCGAAATATTTGGCTAGACCTTGTAGTTCCAGCGTCGCCATCAATCCCGCCCGTGCTTCATTTATCGACATCCGTAAGCCCGCGCACAAAGGCGCGTTGCAGGGCCAGCACCACCAGAACCGGCGGCAGCAAAGCCAGCGTGGTCACCGCCATCAGCATGTTCCAGGGGGTCATCTCGTCGGGG
>JAQNCU010000029.1 GCA_029077775.1 Acidocella sp.
CTTCAACCCACCTATGGGCAGCACGCGGCCGCGCAGGGTGATCTCGCCGGTCATCGCAATATCCCGGCGGATGGGGATGCCCGTGATCGCGCTCACGATCGAGGTGGCCATGGCAATCCCCGCCGAGGGGCCATCTTTAGGCGTCGCACCTTCGGGCACGTGCACATGGATGTCGCGCTTATCAAAAAAGGGCGGTTTGATACCGAACTGCACAGCACGCGAACGAATGTAGGAATAGGCCGCCTGCACAGATTCCTGCATCACATCGCCGAGCTTGCCGGTCTGGCGAATGGCGCCCTTGCCCGGCAGCAGCACGCTCTCAATGGTCAGGATCTCACCGCCGACTTCCGTCCAGGCCAGACCCGTGACAACGCCCACCATGTCCTCGGACTCGGTCTCGCCGAAGCGGAATTTCGGCACACCGGAGAATTTCTCCAGGTTCTTTTTGGTGATCGTGACCTTTTTGCTCTTGGCGGTGACGATCTTTTTTACCGCCTTGCGGGCAAGGTTGGCAATTTCACGCTCCAGATTACGCACCCCGGCTTCGCGCGTGTAGGTGCGGATCAGTTCATGCAGGGCATCGTCCGAGACCGACCATTCATCGCGTTTCAGCCCGTGCGCCTCACCCTGTTTTTGTACCAGATGGCGCTTGGCGATCTCGACCTTCTCATCCTCGGTATAGCCGGGGATGCGGATGATCTCCATGCGGTCCAACAAAGGCTGTGGCATCCGCAGGGAGTTTGCCGTGGTCACGAACATTACGTCAGACAGATCATAATCAACTTCGAGGTAATGATCGGCGAAGGTCGCGTTCTGTTCTGGGTCGAGCACCTCAAGCAGCGCCGAGGATGGATCGCCACGCCAATCGGCGCCGAGCTTGTCGATCTCATCGAGCAGAAAGAGCGGGTTGGAGGTTTTCGCCTTCTTCATGCCCTGGATCACCTTGCCCGGCATGGAGCCAATATAGGTACGGCGATGGCCGCGAATTTCAGCCTCGTCACGCACACCGCCTAAGGACATGCGCACGAAATTCCGGCCCGTGGCTTTGGCGATGGATTTTCCGAGCGAGGTTTTGCCGACACCGGGCGGGCCGACCAGGCAGAGAATGGCACCGCGCAATTTCGGGCTGCGCGATTGCACGGCGAGATATTCGACGATGCGCTCTTTGATTTTCTCAAGCCCATAATGGTCGGCGTTGAGAATGGCTTCCGCCTCGACCACGTCGTTTTTGATTTTGCTGCGCTTTTTCCAGGGGATACCCAGAATCCAGTCGAGGTAATTGCGCACCACCGTGGCCTCGGCGCTCATCGGGCCCATGCTGCGCAGTTTTTTCAGCTCGGCCAAGGCTTTCTCGCGCGCTTCCTTGGTCAGTTTGGTGGTTTTGATCTTGGCTTCAAGCTCGGCGGTCTCGTCCTTGCCGTCCTCGCCCTCACCCAGCTCCTTCTGGATCGCTTTCAACTGTTCGTTCAAATAATATTCGCGCTGGGTCTTTTCCATCTGCCGCTTCACGCGGTTGCGGATTTTCTTTTCAACCTGCAGCACGCCGATTTCAGATTCCATGTGGTTGAACACACGTTCCAGCCGTTCAGCGGTGCTGTCGAGTTCCAGCAATTCCTGTTTTTCGGGGATTTTGAGGCCGAGATGGCTGGCCACCGTATCCGCGAGCTTTGAGGGCGAATCGATCTGGTTGACCGAGACCAAAACCTCCGGCGCGATTTTTTTGTTGAGCTTGATATATTGCTCGAACTGCGAGACCACCGTGCGGCCCAGCGCCTCGACCTCCCGGGCGGTGTCGACGCGGTCTTCGATCGGGTCGGCATAGACCTCGAAATAATCCTCGGTCTCCTTAAAGCTCGTGATGCGGGCGCGGCGGATACCTTCAACCAAAACCTTGACCGTGCCATCCGGCAATTTCAGCAATTGCAGAATGGTGGAGACGGTGCCGATTTTATAGATATCATCGGCGGCGGGGTCGTCCTGCGCGGCGTTTTTCTGCGCGACCAGGAGGATCTGCTTGTCCTCCTTCATCACGCTCTCCAGCGCGCGGACGGATTTTTCGCGCCCGACGAACAAAGGCACGATCATGTGCGGGAACACCACAATGTCCCGCAGCGGCAGAACCGCCAGCGTTTCAATGGGCAGAGAGGGTTGGGCGACGTCAGACATCAGAAAATTCCTTTAACGCTCAAAAGCTGCCCTGATAGGCACAGCCTATGGTGCCGGATTGTCCGGCCACCAGATACATATCGTAAGCCCCGAACAATGGCGCAAGAGCCCCAGAGCCGGATGGAAAACCCGAGCGCAGCTTCAGGACGCGGTCTCGGCGCGTTTCTCAGAATAAAGGAACAAGGGTTCGGCACGGCCCTCGGCGACTTCACCGCTGATCACCACCTCATCTACGCCATCGAGTCCCGGCAGATCGAACATGGTGGTCAACAGAATGGATTCCATGATCGAACGCAGGCCGCGCGCCCCGGTTTTTCGCTTAATGGCGCGGGCGGCGACGACTTTTAGCGCATCTTCAGTGAAGGTGAGCTTAACGCCCTCCATTTCGAACAGGCGGCCATATTGCTTCACCAGGGCGTTTTTCGGCTTGGTGAGAATCTCGATCAACACAGATTCGTCGAGGTCATCAAGCGTGGCGACCACCGGCAAACGGCCGATAAATTCGGGGATCAGGCCGAATTTCAACAAATCCTCGGGCTCAACCTCCCGCAGAATAAGCCCGGTGCGGCGTTCATCCTGGCTGCGGACATCCGCGCCGAAGCCAATGCCGGAACCCTTGCCGCGCTGGGAGATGATTTTCTCCAGCCCGGCAAACGCGCCGCCACAGATGAATAATATATTGGTGGTATCGACCTGGAGGAATTCCTGCTGCGGGTGTTTGCGCCCGCCCTGCGGCGGGACGGAGGCGACCGTGCCCTCCATGATTTTCAACAAAGCCTGCTGCACGCCCTCCCCGCTCACATCGCGCGTAATCGACGGGTTGTCTGATTTGCGGCTGATTTTATCGACCTCGTCGATATAGACGATGCCGCGCTGGGCGCGCTCGACATTATAATCGGCGGCCTGGAGCAGTTTAAGAATGATGTTCTCGACATCCTCACCGACATAACCGGCCTCGGTCAGCGTTGTGGCATCCGCCATGGTGAAGGGCACGTCCAAAATCCGCGCCAAGGTCTGGGCAAGCAGGGTTTTGCCCGAGCCCGTGGGGCCGACCAGCATGATGTTGGACTTCGCGATTTCGATGTCGTTATTCTTGGTCGCGTGGCTCAACCGCTTGTAATGGTTGTGCACAGCCACCGAGAGGACTTTTTTGGCGTGGCCCTGGCCGATGACGTAATCGTCGAGCACCTTACAAATTTCACGCGGGGTTGGCACGCCGTCCCGGGATTTGACGAGATGGGTTTTATGCTCCTCGCGGATGATGTCCATGCACAGCTCGACGCATTCATCACAGATGAACACGGTCGGGCCCGCAATCAGCTTGCGGACCTCATGCTGCGATTTCCCGCAAAAGGAACAATACAGCGTGTTCTTCGTGTCGCCAGACTTGCTGCTCATAACCACTCCACAGCGCGTATATTAAGATTATAAGACTAGCCCCCTGGCCGGGCCCGCACAAGCGCCAGGGAACAGACCAGAAAAAGCCTTGGGAATCCAGGAGCTTGGCACCTGGACCGCCCGGACAGTGGCGAATTTTCCGTAACAGCGCGGCGGGTTATTTGGCCGGTTTGGCGTCGGGCTCGGGCTTACCTTCCGCGGGCAGAGGCTGGTTTTTGACAACCTCATCCACGATCCCGAAATCCTTAGCTTCCTCAGCCGACATATACGAATCACGCTCCAGCTTGGCCTCGATGGCCTCCAGCGGCTGGTGCGTGTGGTCCACATAGATCTGGTTTAAGCGCTTGCGCAGGTTCAGGATTTCCCGCGCCTGGATCTCGATATCCGTGGCCTGGCCCTGGGCACCGCCAGAAGGCTGGTGGACCATGACGCGGGCATTAGGCAAAGCAAATCTTTTGCCTGCCTGCCCGGCACACAATAACAGGCTGCCCATGCTGGCGGCCTGGCCGATGCAGACGGTGGAGACCGGGCTGCGGATATATTGCATGGTGTCATAAATCGCGAGGCCGGAGGAGACCACGCCGCCGGGGCTGTTGATGTAGAACGAAATATCCTTGTTGGGGTTCTCGCTCTCCAAAAATAGCAACTGCGCACAGATCAGCGCGCTCACCTGGTCATAGACCTGCCCGGTGAGGAAGATGATCCGCTCCTTCAGCAGCCGCGAATAAATATCGTATGAGCGTTCCCCGCGCGCGGTTTGCTCCACCACCATCGGCACGAGGTTGTTGTTATAGACCTCGACTGGATCCCGATCCCACATTTTACACAATTCCTCGTCCAAAATAACCGGCCCGTCCGGGCCCGGACCGCGCCTTTATCAAGGCCGCGGCGCGGGAGGAACGGGTCGTCATGCCCCCAAGGTAGTCGATCGCGCGCGTTCGTCCAGTGGCCGCACCGCCGGACGATGAGCGCCTCAGTCCTCAGGATCGGCGGCCAGCGCCTCGGGCGTGACGGTGATTTCAGTCTGGGTCACTTTGCCCAGCAGAAAATCGACCACCTTGTCCTCAAAGATCGGCCCCCGGAAGCGTTCCAGCTCGCGCGGGTTTTTCTTGAAGAATTCCAGCACCTGCATGGCCTGGTCGCGGTATTTCATCGCCTCGTTGAACATCGCGCGTTGCAGGTCCTGGTCGGTGACCAAAATCTCGTTGGCGCGGCCGATCTCGGCAACCATCAGGCCAAGGCGCACGCGGCGATCCGCGATGGTCCGGTATTCGGCGCGCAAGGTGTCATCGTCCTTGGCCGCATCCTCGGGGTCGGCGCGGCCAGCGGCCTTTTCCTGTTCGACCTGCCGCCAGATTTCTGCGAATTCGGCATCGACCAGGGAGACCGGGGCTGAGAAATCAGCACGCGTGGCCAGCGCGTCGAGCAAGGCGCGCTTGAGCTTCATGCGGGTCATCTGCTCATATTCGCGGGTGATCTGCTCGGAGATTTTACCCCGCAGCGCCTCCAGCGATTCCACGCCGAGGGTTGTGGCGAACGCATCATCCAGCGCCGGGACCTGCGGGATGCTCAGGGATTTGGCCGTGATCTCGAATTCTGCGGTTTTCCCCGCGAGGTCGCGGGCGTTGTAATCCTCGGGGAAGGTAACCGTAATGGTCCGGACCTCGCCGGGGGCCATGCCCGCCATCTGCTCGGAGAAGCCGGGGATGAAGCCCTGGCCGCCGACGATCACCGCGACATCATTGGCGGTACCGCCCTCGAACGCCGTGCCGTCGATCCGGCCGATGAAATCGACCGTAAGTTGTTCACCGGTCGCGGCGGGGCGGGGCTCAGCCACTGGATCGAAGCTCTGGCGCTGGCTGGCGAGACGGGTCGCCGCCTCGGTGATGGCATCCTCGGTCACCGGGGCGACGGGTTTTTCAAGTGTGATGTCATCGAGCGCGGGAAGCGTGATTTCAGGCAGCAATTCAAGCTCGACGGTGAATTCCAGATCGGAATTCTGGCCGGGTTTGGTGACCGCAACGCGCGGCTGCATCGCCGGGCGCAGATTACGCTCGGAGAGCAGCTTGTCAGACGCATCATTGACCGCGCCCTCGACGATTTCAGCGGCCACCGCATCGCCGAAGCGTTTGCGGACCATCGACATCGGCACCTTTCCGGGGCGGAAGCCCGGCATCTGCATGGTGCGACCAAGCTCAGCCAGGCGTTTTTCACGCTTTTCGGTCAGCTCGGGCTCGGGGACCACAACCGTGAAGCCACGCTTAAGGCCGTCATTTAGCGTTTCGGTAACCTGCATCGAAAACATATTCCTCAAAATTCAAATCATCATTACGCACGCGGGCATCCGGGCAACGCATGAAAGGTCTGGTGCGGGCGGAGGGACTTGAACCCCCATGACTTTCGCCACCAGAACCTAAATCTGGCGTGTCTACCAGTTTCACCACGCCCGCCAATGCCAAGCCGCCGGAGCCATGTCATGCAAAACACCCCGGAGTCTGGGCGCTCTAGCGCGAGTCCGGTGGCTTCACAAGCGCGGCACTCGCATAACCGCGCGAAAGCCCTTATCTGACGGGACATGCAGCGCAGGACATAAGCCGCCCATGAGCGAAAATCGCGAAGACGACACGTGAGCGAAGATGAAAGGCCACGGCCACGGCGGCGCGCCGTAACATGGGCAATCATGCTGGCGGTATTGGTCGGGGTGCCTGTGCTGGTGCTCGGCGTGATCATCCTGCGGTTCAACCCGGATGCCTACGCCCCCGCGCTGGTCGCGGCGGTACACCGGGCGACCGGGCGGGTTTTGACCATAAACGGGCCGATCCACGTGGCGTTCTCGCTGACACCGACGATCGAGGCGGATGATATCACCCTTTCGAACCCGCCGGGCTTCGCGGATGCGAACCTGATGAGCCTGGCGCGGGTGAAGGCGCGCGTGGCGCTGCTGCCGTTGCTGTCGCACCGGGTGGATATCTCGGCGCTGGTCCTGGAAGACCCGCGAATTTATCTGGAGCGTAATGCAGCCGGGGTGGCGGATTGGGATTTATCGGGCCGGCACCCGGCTGATATAGCCGGTCACGGCACGGCAGGCGGCGCCAGGCCCGCTTCGGGCTATAAAGTGGCGCTGGCGCAGGTGGACATTCACAATGCGGCGGTGATGATCCGGGGCACCAAAGCGGGGCCGGGGATCAGCCTGACGCTGCCGAGCCTGACCGGCACGGCGGCGTCTTTCATCGCACCTTTGCACATCACGGCGCAGGCGCTGCTGGGCAGCGCGCCGGTTGGCCTGACCGGCGTGGTCGGGCCGATCTCCCGCCTGACCACGGCGGATGGCGCGCCATGGCCGGTTGATCTCACGCTCACGCTGGGCGGGGCACAGGCGGTGTTGCACGGTGTAATCGCGCATCCGCGCAGCGCCAACGGCTATGATTTCACATTAGGATTGACCATTCCGGCACTTGAGACGCTGGCCGCCAGCCTGCCGGGGGTGTGGCAGGGCGGCATTACGGTGCCGCCCATCCATAATATTTCGGCGCAGGCGCGCATTATGGACCAGGAGTCCACGATCCCGGCGGTGGATGGCCTGTCAGTGAAGGCGGGCGCGTCTGGCCTGTCAGTCTGGCGCCCCGGCCTGGCGCTGACGGGGCTGGATGTTGAGATGGCATCGCTCGACCAGCCTGTGCGCATAACAGCCACGGGCAGCCAGAATGGCATGGCGCTGAGCCTGAATGGAACCCTCGGGCCGCCACAGGCTTTGTTCAACCCAATGCTGCTGCCTGCCACCATGCCGCCGCAAGGCAGCTATCCGGTGGCCATCCAGGCGCAGGCAGGGGCGGCGAGCCTGGTGGTGAAAGGCGCGATCGCGACCCCCGCGGCGCTGGCAGGCGTGGCGATTGGCGTGACAGCCAACATCCCCGACCTCGCGGGCTTAAGCCCGCTTGCCGGCATGGCGCTGCCCGCATGGACGCATGTGAGCGTTCAGACCACGATGGTGGACCCAGGCGGGCTGGGTCTGCGCGCGGCGATAGGCTTTCAGGATCTGGCGATAAGCCTGGACAATGCCGCGTTTGGCGGCGATGTGAGCCTTTATTTTGGCGCGCATCCGCGTTTGCAAGCGGCGATCAGGGTTTCAAACCTGGATGTGGATGCGCTGCGCGCCGCCATGCCGGCCGCCACACCAATGCCTCCGGCAACCGCCACGCCAACGCAGCCAACCACAGCATGGCCCGATTGGGTGCTGCCGGTGGGGCTGATGCGAACGGCGAGTGCCGATATCCAGATGGCGGCGGACCGTGTGGTCTGGGATAAAGCCGTTTACACTGCCCTGCAGGGCCATGCGGTGCTGGGCGGCGGGGTGTTGAGCCTGAACCCACTGACCGGCGAATTACCGGGCGGGAGCATCAACGCCACCGGCGTGATAAATGCGAGCCAAAGCCCCGCGGCTGAGAGCGTGCAGATAAAAGCCCCAGCCTTGGCGATGGCGCCGTTTTTGCGGGCACTCGGCCTGCCCGGCGCGGCGGAGGGGATTGTGCAGGCGCAATTATCAGCCACCAGCACAGGCGATGACCTGCCGGATATGGCGGCGCATCTGGGCGGGCAACTCGGCCTGGCCAGCGTGAACGATGTGGTGGATGCCCGCGTGATGAACCAGATGTTCGGGGCGATGGTGCGCGCTGTCGGCCTGCCATCTAGCCTGGTGAACGGCCAGGGGCCTGTGGCCGTGCGCTGCCTGGGTGTGCGCGTGGATGCCACCAACGGGGTGGGGACAATCCGCGCGCTGACGCTGGATTCCAACCGTTTGCTGGTGCAGGGCGGCGGCAGCCTGGATTTCGCAAATCAGACGCTCGATGTGGTGCTGTCACCCCAATTCAGCCTGGCGGGTAGCCAGCTTGGCGTGCCCGTGCGGCTAACCGGCGCCTGGAACGACCCCTCATCCGGGCTGGCCCCGGCACGTGCGGTGGCCGCCGCGGCCAAAGCGGCGGTCGGGTTGCCGGTTGGCGTGACGGATAAGGTTCTGGGCGGCAACAGCGTGCTGGGGCAGATCGCCGGGTCGCTCGGGATCGGCCCGCAGGCGGATGTCTGCCCGGCGGCGCTCAGCCTGGGGCGGCTCGGCCAGCCCGGGCCAGCCGCGCCCAAGCCCGCCAGCAGCACGAATACCGTACCCGGAACCGGCACCGCCAAGGGGCCGCAGAATTTGTTGAACGCATTGTTCGGCAAATAAATTGGAGCGGGTGTGGCACGCGGTAACCACGGCCACCGTCGAAGGCGGATACACGGTGTTGCTTGACGGCAAGCCGATGCGGCTGCCAGGCAATACCAGCATTGCTGTGCCCTTCGCGGCACTGGCATCCGCCATGGCGGCGGAATGGGCGGCGATTTCCGGTCGGTTCACGCCCGATGATGTGCCCCTGACGCAACTGGCCATGACGGCGCAGGGGCGCGTGCGGCAGGCGCGGGACGAGATCATCACACAGCTTGTCGCCTATGGCCTGAACGACCTGTTATGCTACCGCGCCGCCGATAACCCTGGCCTCGCGGCGCACGAGGACGCGGCCTGGCAGCCCTGGCTCGACTGGGCGGCGCGTGAACTGGATGTGGTCCTGCGCGTGACCTACGGCGTGACCCCGGTGAGCCAGCCGGAAGCCGCGGCGGCGGCGTTTGCCGATGCGTTGGCGGGGTATGACGAATACCAACTGGCCGGGCTCGGCGTGATCGTCCCGGCGCTGGGCAGCCTCGTGCTCGGGCTGGCGGTGGCAAAAGAGGCATTGGGGGCTGAGGAGGCGGTGCAACAGGCGCAATTGGACGAACACTGGCAAGAGGCGCGCTGGGGCCGGGATGACGAGGCCGCCAGCCGCCGCGCGCTCGTGTGCCGGGATGTGACGAATGCCGCGCGGTTCATGGCATTATGTTGATCTGTTGGCCGGGCCGCGCAAAACTGCATAGACTATTCCCAGCCGATAAGGAGAGCCACCGATGAGCCTGAACGCTGAGCTGATGCGCCGCCGCGATGCCGCCGTGCCGCGCGGTGTGGGCCATGCCCACCCGGTTTTCACCGCCCATGCGGAGAATGCCGAGCTGTGGGATGTGGAAGGCAAACGCTATATCGATTTCGCGGGTGGCATCGCGGTATTGAACACGGGCCACAGGCACCCGAAGGTGATGGCGGCGGTGGCCGCCCAGCTTAGCCATTTCACACATACCTGCTTCCAGGTCTCACCCTATGAGAGCTATATCGCGCTGGCTGAGCGGTTAAACGCGCTGGTGCCGATCGAGGGTCCGGCCAAGACGATATTTTTCACCACCGGGGCCGAGGCGCTGGAGAACGCGGTGAAGATCGCGCGCGCGGCAACCGGGCGGGCGGGGATCATCACCTTTGCCGGGGGCTATCATGGGCGCACGATGATGACCCTGTCGATGACCGGCAAAACATCGCCCTATAAAAAGAAATTCGGGCCGATGCCGGCTGAGGTTTACCACGCGCCCTTTCCCCACGCGCCGTTCGGCGTGACGGTGCAGGATTCGCTGCGCGCGATCGACATGCTGTTCCGCGCCGACATCGAGCCCGACCGCGTGGCGGCGATCGTGCTGGAGCCTGTGCAGGGCGAAGGCGGGTTTATCCAGGCGCCTGATGAATTGCTGATCGCTTTGCGCGCTTTGTGCGACAAGCATGGTATTCTGTTGGTGGTTGATGAGGTGCAAACCGGCTTTGCCCGTACCGGCAAAATGTTCGGGATCGAGCATGCCTCGGTCAAACCCGATATTATGACCGTGGCGAAATCCCTCGCCGGCGGGTTTCCGCTCTCGGGCGTGATTGGGCGGGCAGCGATCATGGATGCCGCCGAGCCGGGCGGGCTGGGCGGCACCTATGCGGGCTCCCCCATTGCCTGTGCGGCGGCACTCGCGGTGCTGGACGTGATCGAGGAGGAGGGGCTGGTCGAGCGCGCCAACATGATCGGCGCGCGCATGAAAGCCCGGCTGGAGACCATCGCGCGCAAGAACAACGCCATTCCCATCGCCGCCATCCGCGGGCCGGGTGCCATGGTGGCGTTCGATGTGGTGAAAACCCGCGGCACCGACGAGCCTGACGCCGAGACCACCAAGCGCGTGCTGAGCATGGCGCGCGAGCACGGGCTGATTTTATTGTCCTGCGGGGTTTACGGCAACGCGATCAGGCTGCTGGTGCCGCTGACGGTGAGCGACGAATTGCTCGATGAGGGGTTGGACATGCTGGAGATGGCGCTGGCGGCTTGAAGCCCAGTGTTCGATAAATCATGATCATGGCGGTCCTGATTGATCGGAAAATGCTCTGCCGCCAGGCGCCGATAAAGACCAGATATGAGCCACGAAGTCGCTGGCGGTGGCGATGAGGGTGGCGGCGATTTCCGCACCGAGAGCGAGCGAGGGCGCGCGGGGTTCGGGCTTGGGCGCGGTGGCGGATTGGGTTGGCACCTCGATGGGCAGACCGCGGAAATCCAACGTGCCGAAGCCCGAGACCGGCAGGCCGAACAGGGTTTCGGGCTTTACGGTGGTGGCTGGCGCTATCCCGGGCAGGCCGCGTAGTGCGGCGGTGAGTGATAAAAGCGGCTCTCCGCCATGGCCGAAGGCGGCGGCGGGTGGCGCGGCCTTCGCGCGCTCCATAAGGATGCGGGCGATTTTCCAGAGATAAAAAGACGGTATGATATGGCCGGTTTGCTGCCTGATGCCGAGCGTGACCTCGTGGATCACGGCTGCGTTGCCGCCATGGCCATTGAGGATAATCACGCGGGTGAGGCCCGATTGGTGCAGCCCGGCGATGAGATCGACCAGCACGGCGCGGAAGCTGGCCGGGCTGAGGGCAAGTCCGCCCGGGATATCACCGAAATAATCCGCCGCACCGAAAGGCAGACAAGGCGCGGTGAAGCAGGGAACACCCCGGGCGCTGACCACCTGCGCGATGCGCCGGGCGAGGATTTCGGCGGTGAGGTAGTCGCCCATCGGCAGTGCCGGGCCGTGGGATTCCTGGCTGCCGAGCGGCAGCAGAATGACCGGGTCACCCGCGAGGCGGGCGTGCAAGCCGTCGGCGCTGATATGGCCGAGATGAAAGAAATCTAGCGTGTCCATGAAAGCGTTTTGCCCGCTTGCCTGGACAAGCGCAAAGCGGTGCGATTTACTCATGACGCTTAATTAAGGATGATCGATGACAAGTCTGGGACCCGGCGATAAAATTATACCCGTTATTCTCTCGGGTGGGTCCGGCACCAGGCTCTGGCCAGTCTCCCGCAAGAGCTTCCCCAAGCAATTCTGGCCCCTGATCTCTGAGGCTTCGATGCTGGCCGAGACCGCTTTACGCGCCGCCGGGCCCCGGTTCGCGCCTCCGGTTGTGGTGGCGAACCAGGAGCATCGGTTCATCGTGGCCGAGCAATTGCGTGATGCCGGGGTGAAGGGCGCCCGTGTGTTGCTGGAACCCGTGGGGCGCAACAGCGCGCCTGCCATCGCCGCCGCCGCCATTCTCGCCGCTGCCACAGATGAGGACGCCGTGCTGTGGGTGATGGCGGCGGATTCCGCGATCAGCGACATGGCGGCGTTGCAGGCAGCCATAACCCGTGCCGCGAGCGCCGCGCGGGCTGGGTATTTCGTGACCTTCGGCATGCAGCCGACAGCACCCGAGACCGGCTATGGTTATATCGCCCAGGGTGAGGCCGTGCCGGGGCTGGAGGGTGTGTTCAAGCTCGACCGGTTTATCGAAAAGCCGGATGCGCCCACGGCTGAGGCCTTGTTGCGCGACGGTCGGCATTTATGGAACTCCGGCATGTTCATGTTCAGCGCCCGCACGGTGCTGGACGAGATGGCACAGCACGCGCCGGAGGTGCTGGCCGCCATGCGCGCCGCGATGGCCGCGCGCACCACAGACCTCGATTTCATCCGGCTGGACACCAAAGCCTTCGAGGCTTCGCCCGATATCAGCATCGATTACGCCATCGCCGAAAAAACGGCCAAGGCGGTGGTGGTGCCGGCTTCCATCGGCTGGTCCGATGTCGGCTCCTGGTCGGCTTTGGCTGAGATCGCGCCCAAGGATGGCGATGGTAATTTCGGGGTGGGCGACGTGATCCTGGAGGCCAGCCATAACAGCTATGCACGCTCAGACGGGGCGGTGACGGCGCTATTGGGGGTGCGCGACCTGGTGGTGGTGACCACCAAGGATGCCGTGCTCGTGGCGCATAAATCCCAGGCGCAGAACGTGAAAAAAATCGTTGACCGGCTGAAGGTGAAAAAACGGCCCGAGGCAGATACGCACAACCGCATGTACCGGCCCTGGGGGTTTTATGAGAGTTTGATCCAGGGCGACCGGTTCCAGGTCAAGCGCATCGTGGTGTGGCCGGGGCAGAAATTATCACTGCAAAAGCATTTCCACCGGGCCGAGCACTGGGTGGTGGTGACCGGCTGCGCCGCCGTGACCTGCGATGACAAGATCACACTGGTGCATGAGAATGAGAGCATCTATCTGCCGCTCGGCTGCATCCACCGGATGGAGAACCCGGGCAAAATCCCACTTACAGTGATCGAGGTGCAATCCGGCCCCTATCTGGGCGAGGATGATATCGTGCGGTTCGAGGATACTTACGGGCGCGCGGGGGCGTAGACCACTCCGGTTTGCGGCCGGTCAGGCCGCCTTGTCGTGCATCAGCGGCCAGGCGGCGGCAATGGCTTTGACGATATTGTGGTAGCCCGTGCAGCGGCACAGATTACCCTCCAAACCGTGGCGAATTTCATCCTCGGTCAGCCCCTCGGGGTGGGTCTGCACCAGGTCGATCGCGCTCATGACCATGCCCGGCGTGCAATAGCCGCATTGCAGCGCGTGATGTTCGCGGAACATTGCCTGCATCGGGTGCAATGTGCCGTCGGGTCCGGCCAGGCCCTCGATGGTGGTGACCGAAGCGCCATCGGCCTGGACCGCGAGCAGGCTGCATGATTTGACGGAGGCGCCGTCGATGCTGACGACGCAGGCGCCGCATTGGCTGGTGTCGCAGCCGATATGGGTGCCTGTAAGGCCGAGGGTTTCCCGCAGGAACTCAACCAGCAGCATCCGGGGCTCCACGCTGCCTGTGATGGCCTTGCCGTTTACCGTCAGGTTGATCGCCGTCATTCAAAGCCCCCAAAAATAAAAAATCGCCGTTTTATCAACGCCGCTTGCGGTACGCCCGCGGCTTCGTTAGCCCGGGGTTTATGGCACGTGGCGGGGTTGCAGAACAAGTTCGAGACGCCGCGCGGGCGTTCAAGGCGGGGCTGCGCGGCCGGGCGGACCTGTTGCGCTTTGCCGCGGTCGGCACGATCGGGCTGGGCTGGGATACCGCCACGGTTTACGCAACTCGCGGGGCGATCGGGCTGTATGCGGCTGGGTGCGCCGGGTTTTTGGTGGCGGCGAGCGCGAATTGGGCGCTCAACCGGGTATGGACGTTTCGCGGGCGGGCGCATGATGCCGCGCACCGGCAATGGCTGCGCTTCCTCGCCGCCAGCCTGGTCGGGTTCGTGGTTAATCGCGGCGTGTTCTTCGCGCTGGTGGCCGAGAGTGCAACGGTGCGCGGGCAGCCGATATGGGGCATCGCCGCGGGCTCGCTCGCAGGGTTGGGGTTCAATTATTTTCTTTCTAAAAGATTGGTGTTTCGTTAATAAACCTTAAGTGCAACGATTCCGGAGGTGGATAATCTGTGGTTGAGCCGCTCTGCGATTTAACCAGAGATTTGAATCCGCCTCTGAACAGATGATTAGCGTGCGATGACCTTGAATGCGCTCGATGGGCGAGCGGATTTAAGGTCATCGCACGCTAAGGTCGGCAACTTCAAGGTGTAGCGGCGGTGATGGCGGCACATACAAGGGAGTTTGACGCAAGCGTCGCGACGAGATGGGCCGGGATGCCGGTATGGGTCTGGTTCGGGCTGGCTGATTTCACGGCGGTGATGGCGATTCCGATGGCCGCCAGCCTGGCCCGGCAGATCACTGAAAACCTGATGCGCAATTTATGCTTCTGGTCGTTGTTGGCGGGCATCACGGTGCTGATGGTCGGCTCCTATGGTGGGTATCGGGGGCAGGCCGCGACAATGCTGCGGCGGCACGGCTGGCTTGCAATACGGTGTTTTCTGGCGGCGGTGGTGGCAATGCTGTGCCTCGCGGTGCTGCTCGGGCATCCGCATATTTTGGCCCGGCGTTGGACATTCGCGGATCTGGCACTGACGCCGGGGTTGATTATGGCGGGGCGGCGGGTTGCAACGGTGATGTCCGGCCCCGGGTGCCCGCGGGTGAACGGGCCGCTGGTGGTATGCCATGGCGGGGTACCCGACGGGTTGGCGGGTGCGCTGCGCGAGCACCAGATCGGGCTGCCGGTATCGGGC
>JAQNCU010000380.1 GCA_029077775.1 Acidocella sp.
TGCGCCATCGCCGCCATCGATGGGCGCTTCGGGATTGCATGGGCTGACATATCAACCGGCCAGTTCGAGACCGCTCCGGCGGATGCGGCGGGGCTGCCTGCCTTGCTCGGCCAGTTAACCCCGGCAGAAATTTTGGCAGCGGATGCAATTCCCCTGGGCGAATTCGATGCCGTTCGCGTCTCAACGTCACGGCTTGCCATTACCCTGCCGCCGGATGCAGCCGCCGCCCGGCGGCTTCTCGCACAGCATTTTTCCGCCGTCAGCCTTGATGCCTTCGGCAGTTTTGAGGATGTGGAAGTTCATGCGGCCGCGCATATCCTGGCTTACATCAGTGCCACCCAGATGGGGACTATGCCCCGCCTCGCCCGCCTAACGCCACGCGGTGCCGGCGGCACGCTGGAGATGGACGCCGCCACCCGCGCCAGCCTGGACCTGCTGACCAGCCGCCATGGCGGAGAGGCTGGAAGCCTCCTGGCCGCGGTGAAACGCACGGTCAGCGCGGCAGGGTCGCGGCGACTCGCCTCCTGGATCGCCAGCCCGCGCCGTGAGCTTGCACCGCTCCAAAAACGCCAGACAGCATGGATGGCGCTACGAGACACACAGGCAAGCGAGCCTGTTCGGGCGATTTTGAGAGGCGCGCCGGACATCGCCCGCGCTTACGCCCGGATTGCACTGGGCCGCGCTGGGCCTCGTGATCTCGCCGCAATTGCCGCGGGTCTGGACCTCGCAGGCCGCCTTGCACCTCTGCTCCCCAGCGGTCCAACGCTGCTGGACGAGGCCGCAGCCGCCCTTCATCCCGCACCGGATCTGGCCGTCATACTTGCCAACGCCCTTACCAGCCCGGCCCCGCTTCGACTCGAGGATGGCGGTGTCATCGCGCAGGGATTTGACGGTGAGCTTGATGCCGAACGCGCCCTGCGCGACAACACCAGACAGGTCATCGCCGATTTTCAGCTCACACTTGCCCAGCGTTACGGCGTCGCGTCACTAAAAATACGCCATCATGCCCAACTCGGTTATGTCATCGAGGTTCCTGCTGCCGCCGTGGACTCCCTGCGAGATCATGCAGATTTGATACTTCGCCAGGGCATGGCCAATGGCGCGCGCTTCACCCAGGTCGAGTTATCCGCACTCGACCAGCGCATATCCGAGGCGGCCACCAGGGCCAGCTTGCGTGAACGCCTTGTCTTTAACTGGCTGGTCCAGAAAATCATGGCGCAGGCCGATCCCCTGAACGCCTGCGCCGACGCTTTGGCGCTGATTGATGTGCTCCAATCTGCGGCCACGATCGCCCAGACAAATGGCTGGAGCTGCCCGCATCTCACCGAAGATCAGGAGTTTGAACTGCGCGCCGTCCGCCACCCGGTGGTTGCCGCCTCACTCCCACCGGGGGTCGGGTTTATCGCCAATGATTGCGATCTTTCCGCCAATCGTCGGCTGATGCTCCTCACGGGGCCGAATATGGCGGGGAAATCGACCTATCTGCGACAAAACGCCCTGGCGGTGATTCTGGCCCAGGCTGGCCTGCCGGTCCCGGCGGAATTTATGCGTCTTGGCCTGGTTGATCGGCTGTTTTCCCGCGTTGGAGCTGCCGACGACCTTGCCTCCGGCCGTTCCACCTTCATGGTTGAAATGATCGAAACCGCCGCCATCCTGCACCAGGCCGGTCCACAAAGCTTTGTGATCGTTGATGAGATCGGCCGGGGTACCGGCACACGCGACGGCCTGGCGATCGCGCAAGCGGTGCTGGAGGCTCTGCACAACATCAATCGAAGTCGCGCCATATTTGCCACACATTTCCATGAACTTTCTGGCCTGGCAGAGGCACTGCCCCGTCTTGCTCCACATACTATGCGGATCAAGGAATTTCGCGGCGATGTGGTTTTTATGCACGAAGTGATCCCTGGCGCGGCGCAGCGGAGCTGGGGGGTTCATGTCGCGCGGCTTGCCGGCATTCCGGAAACCGTGGCGAAACGCGCGGAAACTCTGTTAAAAGTGGCCGAACGCAAGGCCCCGGCAACGATGCCCTTGCCGTTATTCGCCGCGACTGAACCGCCGCCACATGAAGAACCAAACGCCGATCCCCTTATAGCGGCCCTGTGCGCGCAACTTACGGCCCTTGATCCGGACCGCCTGTCTCCGCGTGATGCGCTTGACGCGGTCTATGCGCTGCGCGCGATCCTCACCGCACCGCACGATGTATAACGATCCATCCGCTTCGCGCCCGGTCGGCCATTGCCCGCGTCACCTCTCTGTCTGTAATAAACTTGGTCTATATTGCGTTTCCTCCATAGCAAGAATGATCTAGCGTGAACGACATGCCTGCGTTACCCAAACAACCCGAGATCGCCGCCGCCCTGGCAGATCAGGTGCCGCTCTCCCACCCACCGTCGCGGGATGCCGCGTTGGCGGTTTTTCGTCGGCAGCTTGGTCGTCTCCAAGGGTTTGTACAGCAGCGTTTTGAACATGACGGCATCAACGGGCTGGCCGCTGCGCGGCTTCACGCCAGCATGATGGATGAACTTGTCGGTGCGTTGTCTGATTATGCGCTTGCGGTTTTGCCACTGGGCACCGACGACAGGCTAGCGATGGCGGCGACCGGCGGCTATGGCCGGGCCACACTGGCACCATTTTCGGATATCGACCTGTTATTCCTGACCGGGGCGAAGGCCAGCGAGCGGATCGACCGCGCGGTTGAGTTTATTCTGTATTTCCTGTGGGACCTCGGCCTTAAAGTCGGCCACGCCACAAGGTCAATTCCCGATTGCCTGGTTGAGGCAAAGGCGGATGTCACAATCCGCACCTCGTTACTCGACGCACGGTGCCTAACAGGCGATAGGTCTCTCTTTGCTGATTTCCAGCGCGCCTTTCGCGCCGATTGCGCCGCGGATGGGCCGGGGGATTACATCCACGCGAAACAGGCTGAACGGTCAGCCCGGCACCGCCGATTCGGCGAAACCCCATTCATGGTCGAGCCAAACGTGAAAGAGGGTAAGGGCGGTCTGCGCGACCTGCAAACGCTTTATTGGCTCTCGCGGTATGTGT
>JAQNCU010000381.1 GCA_029077775.1 Acidocella sp.
GTCCTGGCGACGCCGGGGGCGAAAATTGGGATATACGCACCGCACGCAACGGCGACGGCCCCGGCGGTCGGTCTCTCGCTGGAGCGGCGGTTGACAGCAATCCACGGTTTGGCGGTCCGCCCGGTTGATAACCATCTGCCAGTCGAACTAGGCGGGGATATGAGCGGCTATAGCTGGTCGATCAACGGTAAGACATGGCCCGACCCTGACGTTTTGATGGTTCGGTCCGGCCAGCGCGTGATGATCGATATGGTCAATCAGTCCATGATGTCCCACCCGATGCATCTGCACGGCCATAGTTTCCAGGTGGTGGCGCTGAACGGCGTGGCCATGCGGGGGGCGAGGCGCGATACCGTTCTGGTACCGCCAATGGCGCGGGTCACGGTGGCTTTAGACGCTGATAACCCGGGGCGCTGGGCGCTGCACTGCCATAATCTGTACCACATGATGGCGGGCATGATGACCGAAATGCGCTACCCCGACATTATCTAATCGGCTTGGGCGGCAGCGCCAGGGCGATTGAGAGTTCCTTCAGCCGGGTGGGTGGGATGGCGGCGGGCGCGCCCATCATCAAATCCTCGCCCTGCTGGTTGAGCGGGAAGGCGATGACCTCGCGGATATTGGGCTCATCGGCCAGCAGCATCACAATGCGGTCGATCCCCGGCGCGGAACCGCCATGCGGCGGGGCGCCGAAGCGGAAGGCAGCCAACATGCCCCCAAACCGGGCCTCGACCTCCTCGGGCCCGTAACCCGCGATCTCAAAGGCACGGAGCATAATGTCCGGCCTGTGGTTGCGGATGGCGCCGGAAGATAATTCCACGCCATTGCAGATAATATCGTACTGGAAGGCCTTTATGGTCAGAGGGTCCTGGGTGTTCAGGGCCTCCAGCCCGCCTTGGGGCATCGAGAACGGGTTATGGCTGAAGACGATCTGCCTGGCGTCTTCATCATACTCGTACATCGGGAAATCGACGATCCAGCAGAATTTAAAGCTGCCCGGCGTGATCAGCCCGAGTTCATTGCCCAGACGGGTGCGCACAGCGCCCGCGAATTTTGCGGCATCCAGCGGTTTGCCCGCCGCGAAAAACACCGCATCCCCCACGCTCAGGCCGCAGGCGGCGCGGATCTGTGCGGCGCGGTCGGGCGCGAGGTTTTTCGCAATCGGGCCCTGGCCGCCATCCTCGGTGAAGGCGATGTAGCCCAGCCCGCCCGCACCCTCGGCGCGCGCCCAGTCGTTCAGCTTGTCGAAAAAGCTGCGTGGGCGTGCCGCCGCGCCAAAAGCGGGGATGGCGCGGACAATGCCGCCCGCCGCGATGATTTTGGCGAACAGGCCAAAGCTCGAGTCACGAAAGGCTTCGGTTACGTCGGTGATCTCAAGCGGGTTGCGCAGATCGGGCTTGTCGGAGCCGTATTTGAGCATGGCTTCGTCATACGGGATGCGGATGAAAGGCGGCTTTGTGACGGCCCGGCCATTGGCAAAGGTCTCGAACACGCCCGCGATCACGGGCTCGATGGTGTTAAACACATCGTCCTGGGTGACGAAGCTCATCTCGAAATCGAGCTGGTAGAACTCACCGGGGGAGCGGTCGGCGCGGGAGGCTTCATCGCGGAAGCAGGGCGCGATCTGGAAATATTTGTCGAACCCTGCGACCATGAGCAATTGCTTGAACTGCTGGGGGGCCTGGGGCAGGGCGTAGAATTTGCCCGGATGGTTGCGCGCGGGGACGAGGAAATCCCGCGCGCCCTCGGGGCTGGAGGCGGTCAGGATGGGGGTTTGGAACTCGGTGAACCCGGCCTCGACCATGCGCGTGCGAAAGGCGGCGATGACGCCCGCGCGCAGCATGATGTTTTTATGCACCTGTTCGCGCCGCAGATCGAGAAACCGATATTTCAGCCGCAATTCGTCCGGGTAGGTTTCGCTGCCCGCAACCTGGATGGGCAGCACATCGGCCGCCGACTGGACGGTAAGCGTCGCCACCCGCAGCTCGACCCCGCCGGTGGGAAGCTTGGCGTTGTCGGTGCCGGGGGCGCGGGCGACGACCTCGCCCTCGACCGTGATGACCGACTCGACCCGCACGATCTCAGCGGCGGCAAAAGCCGGTGCGCCGGGGGCGAAGATGCATTGGGTGATGCCGAAATGGTCCCGCAAATCGATGAACAACAACCCGCCATGGTCGCGCTTGGCGTGGACCCAGCCGGAAAGCCGGGCGGTCTGGCCGATATCGGCGGGGCGCAGGGCGGCGCAATGGTGGGTGCGGTATGGATGTGTGCTGTGCATGGGGGGGAATGAAACCGCGCCCCCTTCCCTGTCAAGCCGGGGGGTGATTAACGGGTGGTATGCAAGATATCAAACCGGCTTTTATCACCACCACCGCTGAACTCACCGCGTTATGCGCGCGGCTCGCCACCGAGGCCTTCGTGACCGTGGATACCGAGTTCATGCGCGAGCGGACCTATTACCCGGAATTATGCCTGGTTCAGTTGGCCGGGGCTACGGATGTCGCGGTGGTGGATGCGCAGGCGGCGGGGATCGACCTCGCACCGCTCGGCGCGTTGCTTGGCGCCCCCGATGTGGTGAAGGTGTTCCATGCCTGCCGCCAGGATGTCGAGATATTCCTGCTGCTGTTCGGCGCTGTACCGGCCCGGCTGTTCGATACGCAGATCGCCGCGATGGTGGCCGGGTTCGGCGACCAGGTGGGGTATGACGCGCTGGTGCAGGCCCTGACCGGCGGACATATCGACAAGGCGCACCGGTTCTCAGACTGGTCGGCGCGGCCATTAACGCCTGCGCAACTGGCCTATGCGGCGGCGGATGTGACGCATTTGCGCGTGGTCTATGAGCGGCTGATCGCGCGCCTGACCACCGAGGGGCGGCTGGACTGGGTGGCCGAGGAAATGGCGGCTCTGGCGGCACCCGAGACCTATCGCGTGGACCCTGGCCGGGCCTGGGAGCGGTTGAAGCTGCGCACCGGCAACCGCCGCCAGCTCGCGCTGGTGCAGGCCATTGCCGCCTGGCGGGAGCGTGAGGCGCAGCGGATCAAC
>JAQNCU010000382.1 GCA_029077775.1 Acidocella sp.
CGAGTTTTTCAGCGTCGCGGTCTCGGTCACCACCACGCAATACTCGAAAGTGGCAACACCGCTGGCATTGGTCGGACAGCCTGTGACCGGTGTGGTCGAGAAGGCCTGGGTGCCGCCGCATTGGTTGGTGGTCTGTGCCCCGGCACCCGTGGTGCCCGTGCAGGCGAGCTGGATGACCGCCGGGGTGGTGCCAACGAAGCTCGGCAGTTGCGCGCCGGTGGTGGCGTACATGTTCTGCGTGACCGTATAGGCGGAACTGCTGGATTCAGACATCTGCCATTCCCCCGCGCCCGCGATGGCCGCGGCATCGACCGATGCCTGCAACAGCGTGCGGGCGGAGGCGATGCGCGAGAAATCCACAGCAGCGCTGGCGCCAATCAAAAGCGGTACGGTCATAATCGCCATGGCCACGGCGGTGGCGGCTTTTCGGTCGCGGCAGAATGATCTGATCAAGGAAGCGAGCATATCGTATCCCCTTAATTCTGAGATGTCGTGTTGGTCTGGTTGCACACCTGGACGGTGGCATTTTGCAACGTGCAGCCGGTACATCGAAGTTCTGTCGTGGGCGCGGCGTAGCGCCATCGGACATAAGAGGTTTGGGTCAGCGTCGGGCGGCTGCGCGCGATCAGCCCGGTCAGACCAGCATAGACCACCGATGCCTGCACGATAATGACATTATCGCAAGGCACGCTGATGGCGCTGGTTGCCGCCGGGGGCGTGGCGATGACGATGGGCGCGCCGGGCCCGGTGCCCGATAACAAAGCCGTGCCAGCCTTGGTTGAACAGGTGCCGCTGGCAGAGACAGTGCTGTCAGCCTCCCATTTGTCATAGGTTGTGGTGTTAGCTGAATATACGGGTGCCGTTGTCGGCACGCCCTGGGGGCTTTTTTCCTCTGTGATGCTGGCGATCGAGAGGGTCATGCCGCCCGCCGGAAACGGCGCCATGCCCAGCACCGCACCCTGACACAGATCATTCAGCGAGGTGACGCTCTCCTCGGGGAAGCTGGTATTCGCGGGCAAGTTGGCAATCGGTGGGTTAGCGGTGCCAACCGATTGCGCGACGGAGACGGTCTGCGCCACGTTGAAGGCGACCGCGTTCAATTTCGCCTCGGTCCGGTAGAGGGTGAGAACCTCGATGGTGCCGATGAACAGAATGATCAACACCGGAACGATGATGGCGAATTCCACCGCCGCCACGGCCCGGCGGCTGACAAGTTTTTTACAGAAACCGGGCAGCATCATGGCTCCATCACCGTTGCGACCGCTGAATAAAGCGATGGTGTACCGTTTTCAGTCGCCACGCCGCCGGGTGCGATCAATATTTTGAACGGCAGCAGATAAGCCACCTGGACGAGCAGGAATTGCGGCGCGCCGATCACCGCCGGCTGGGATTGTGTCGCCGCCGCCGGGGCCGTGGTTGGCGTCACGTTGAAGGTCGAGGCTGGGGTCAGAGTGCCCGAACTGCTCAAAATAGCGGGGGTGAGACCACCGAACGTGGACGCGCTCTGCACGGAATATTGCAGGGTGTTCGTGCAATAAGGGGCGGCGATGCCAAATTCCCCGCAGACAGCGGTGACAAACTCAGCACCGTTGACGACTTTGCCGATCTGCACCTGCCTGGTTGTCGCGCGCACCGCGTCATCGAGGGTCATCTGCCAGAACTGGTCGATGGAGATGACGAAAATGCCGAAAATGAACAGAAAAAACACGGCCCCGATGATGGCGAATTCCACCGCCGTGGCGGCGCGGCGTGACGGGATGATACCCCGCGCGCCCAAGAACGTGGTTTTTATTGGCCCAGACATATCATGAAATAATCAATGAAGAACACGGAGCATTATTACCAAAAGTTAGGCGAACAGATACTAAGTGTACATCATTATAGATATTTTGTTGTTATTGCAACAAAGATCACCACGCGGGATGTTTTCGATAAGTCAACTTACGAAAATGTGATAAGCACGCTTACCGATTGAAAACCTTCATTTTGTGCCGAAAATACGGTCGCCCGCATCGCCCAGGCCGGGGCGGATATAGGCGTTCTCATCCAGGCCAATGTCGATCGCGGCTGTGAACACGGACACATCCGGGTGGGCGGCCTCGAACACCGCGAGCCCCTCGGGTGCGGCGATCAGGCAGACGAATTTGACGGCTTTGGCCCCGGCATCCTTCAACATCTGCACCGCCGCCACGGCGGAGTGGCCGGTGGCGAGCATGGGGTCCACCACCACGCATAACCGGTTCGCCAGATCATCGGGCATTTTGAAATAATAACTCACGGGCCGATGCGTTTCATGGTCGCGGTATAGCCCGATATGGCCGATGCGCGCGGCGGGCACGAGGTCGAGCATACCATCGAGGATACCCGCTCCGGCGCGCAGCACTGAGACGAAGCAGAGCTTTTTGCCCGCCACCTGCACGGCGTCCATCCGCTCCATCGGGGTGTCGATGACCACGGGCTCCAAGGGCAGATCGCGTAACACCTCATAGGCCAGCAACAGGCTGATCTCACGGCATAATTGCCGGAAATCGCCGGTTGTGGTCTCGCGCTGGCGCAGCAGGGTGAGTTTGTGCTGCACCAGTGGGTGGTTGATGGTTGTGGCCATGGCGGTTTCCTATCACATCTACGGGTTGGCCGCCGCGAAAGCGGCTGCGGCGCCCATAAGACCCGGCTGGTCATGCGTGATCAAAGAAACCGGAATACCCGCCATGTAGGCGCGGAATCGGCCTTTTTCGGTGAGCCGCGGGGCAAAACCCGAGCCGGGCAGCAAATGGGCGATGCGCGGCAGGATACCGCCCGCCAGAAGAATGGTATTCGCGCCATGGGCCAAAGCGAGGTCTCCGGCGACGGCACCAAGGCTGAGGCAGAAGCGTTCCAGGGCTTCGGTGGCCAGGGGATCAATACCGGCGATGGCGAGATCCCAGAGGGTTTTGTGCTCGAACGGGGGTACGGCGATGCCTTTGATGGCGGCAAGTGCGGCGTAGATATTGGCAAGGCCCGGGCCGGAGACGATGCGCTCATTCGAGACGCG
>JAQNCU010000383.1 GCA_029077775.1 Acidocella sp.
CGCGAAGGGCAAGGTGGCGGGCAGCCTGCCCAGCACATCGCCGAGCCCCACCCGGATGGCGATCTCGCGCGCATTGTCGATGGCGGCGCGGGACGGGCGCAATGCGGTCAGGCGGTCGGGCAACAGGCCGAGCAGAATATTCTGCAAAACCGTTTGCCTGTGCAGCGGCCGGGAATGCTGAAACACGATGCCAATGCCCGCACGCGCGATCTCATAGGTCGGCCGCCCGGCAAGCTGTGCCCCGGCCAGCAGAACGCTGCCCGCATTTGGCCGCTCGACCCCCATGATCAGCTTCATCACAGTGGATTTGCCAGAACCATTCGGGCCGATGAGGCCGAGAATTTCCCCGGCGGCGAGGTTGAAACCGACATTATTCACCGCCACCAGGCCGCCGAAACGCTTGGTCAGGCCCGAGACCTGCAAAATGGCGCTCATGCGCGGCGGGCCCCGCGCACCAGGCCGAGCAAGCCATCGGGGAAGAGCAGGATCACGCCCAGGGCAAGGGCGGCGACGACGAGGCTGGAGAGCTGCCCGAGCGGACGCAGAATTTCACCTGCGCCGATGAGAAACGCGGCACCCAGCACGGGCCCGATAATGGTCCGCCGCCCGCCCAGGACGGCGGCGATGATGACCTGAATCCCCACCGCGACATCGACCATGGCGCTGACCGAAGCGGTGCCGAGGTAGAAGACCAACATCGCCCCGGCGAGGCCGGAGAACAGCGCGCTCAACATAAACGCCACGACTTTATGTTTAACGATGTTAAAGCCGAGCGCCTGCGCCTCGATCGGGTCTTGACCGGCGGCTTGCAGAATTAATCCAAAAGGCGAATTCGCCACCGTAAACAGAACCGCGCCAGCAACCACCAATAACCCGAACGCATAATAAAAATTCACAGTGGCGCTGATCGAGAGAATATCGGGCACCGAGAGGCCGATTTCCCCGCCTGTGCTACCCGCGAAAATGACGATGGCATCCTGCAACAACAACACAGCCACAAGCGTGACAAGACCGAAATAGGGGCCACGCAGCCGCAAGGCAGGAATGGCGAGGAGCAAGCCGCCGATGATCGCGGCGATTGTGCCGATGGCAATGCAAATGATCACGGGCAGGCCGAAATTCGCATCCGCCAGGCCCGCACCATAGGCACCGACGCCAATGAGGAAGGACGGCCCGAAATTGACCTCCCCGGCATAGCCAAACAACAAATCCCACGACATCGCGAACACCGCATAGAAACAGATCATGGTGAGCACGCCGATGATATAGTCCGAAATGCCGAGCCACGGCGCGACGGCGAGCGCGGCCAGCACGGCCAGCACGGCCAATGAAATGGTGATCTGACGTTTCATCGGCGCCCCATGAAGCCCTGCGGGCGAAAATACAGCACCAGCACCAGCAAAATGAGTGCCGGCACGGCGCGCAGTGAAGGTGAAACGAGATAGGCGGTGAGGGTCTCAAGATACCCGACGACATAGGCCGCCAGCACCGTGCCACTAACTCTGCCGAGCCCGCCCAAAACGACGATGGCGAAGGCCGTACCGGTGAGCGCCGGGATATAGGCCGAGCTGGTGCCCAGAAACCCGCCGAGCAACACGCCCGCCAACCCGGCGAGCAGCCCGTAAATGCCCCAGGCGAGCAGATGCACCTGCCCGAGTTCAACACCGACCAGCGTGAGGCCGCGCGGGTTGATCGAGGCCGCGGCGAGGCGCCGCCCGGCGGCTGTACGGTTGACCAGCAGCCACAGCAAACCCAGCATGGCCCATGACACTGCGGCGATCAGAACCTCGTTCCACGGGGTCGGCACGCCCAAAATGCTGACGGTGCCATGAACCAGCTCACGCACCGTGATCGGCGTGGTGGTGAATACATAGGCAAGTGCGGTTTGCAGCATCACGCCCCACAGCAAAGTGCCTGTGAGCACGAATAATTCCCGTTCTACCTGGGGGATCGCGCGGGAGCGTTGGATAGGCCGCACGACGATAAAATAGGTGGCGAAGGCGGTGACCACCCCGGCCCCGATGCCGGCCAGGGCACCCGCAATGGCGCCTGCAGCCTCATTGGTGCCGACATACCAGGCGACCATGGCGCTGGTAACCAGTACCGCGCCATGCGCGAGGTTTAACACGCCTGACACGCCAAAAATCAGCGTAAAGCCAAGCGCCCCCAGGGCATAGAGCGCGCTGATCGCAAAACCGTCGATCAGGATTTGTAGAGCCAGGATCATACCCGCATTTCCCTTTAAGAACCGGCGTTTTTTACAACGCCGGTTCTCGTCAGTTTCGTCAGACCGACCGCGTTATCAGTTCGCGTCGGCGAGCCTGGGTAATTTCACGAAGCTCGGAAATTCCGGCTTGGCATTGGCAAGGCTGAGCGGCCAGATGCATTTTTGCTGGCCATTCTGCCATTGGATGGCAACGCCCGTTATGTATCCTGGACCAAAACGAAGCGCATGGGTAAAGGGCGAGCTTTTGCCGAGAAATTCCAGCCGCCCTTGTGTGCCCACATAATCGGTCTTCTCAAGAGCCGAGACCAACGCATCCGGCGCGGTGGACTTGGCGCGCTCTATCGCGGCGGCCAGGATGAAGATCGCGTCATACGTGGTATAGGCGGAATAGGCTGGCGTGATGCCATAGGCTTTCTGATATTCCTCGGTAAACGGGATGGTAAGCGGCGTGTTGGCCACACCAGGGGCCGCGACATTGGTGGTCATGACACCTTCAGTCCCGCCATTGGTGGCGTTCCAGAACGCTGAACTACCAGCCTGCGCGTTGATGCCCGCAAGCGCCAGCGGCACTTTCTGGTTCGCCCACTGCACAGTCGGCTGCACACCGACATGCGCCCACCCGGCGATGATCACATTCGGGTCCAGCGCCTCAGCCTGTTGATAGATCGGCGTGAAATCGGTGGTATCCGGGGAGAAGCGGATTTCCTTTAACACCTTCAAACCAGCCCCCGGCAGGCAGCCAATATACCCGGCATCCAGCGGCTTGGTCCAGGCGGCATCCTCGCTCATCACCAC
>JAQNCU010000384.1 GCA_029077775.1 Acidocella sp.
ATATTGCTTTACGCACTTGCGCATCGCCTCGGCCTGTGGTGGGCGTGCAGCGTGCTCTCCAATTTCCGGCGGGCTGATATTTCCATTACCCACGCCGCGATGATTTACGCGCTGACGACCCAGTTTTGGCGCTGGGGGGCGCTTTATTTATGCGGGCTGGCCATGGCGGTTGCCGCCGTTTGGCACCGGCGGGGCATTGATATCATGCTTGCCGCCTGGCTGGGTGCGGCCCTGCTGGGCGCGCTGGCGGCCAAGACGTTTTACGATCATTTCTTTCTCGAAGCCCTGCCTGTGCTATGTGTCATCTTCGGCGTGACCTTTGCACGCATCAGACCAACCGGCTGGGCGCGGCCTGTGTTTACACTGCTGATCCTGGTGCAGCCGATCTGGGCGGCCAGGACCGTGCTGGGCAATTCCATCACGCCTGACATTCCGGCACTTGTGGCCGCCGATTTGCGGCGGCAGCACCCCGCCAGCCTGTATATTTTCGACTCGGAGCCGATTATCTACGCGCTGACCGACACGACGCCGCCCACGAGATATGTACTTCCCTCGACCCTTGTGGGACCAACCCTACCCGCCGTTGCCAGGGTGGATGCACCGGCGGAGATTGACCGTATTCTCGCCACCCAACCGCAATTTATTCTGTGCCGGACACCGCCTGACCCCGTGGATACCGCCATCCCGCTGCAACTGTTGGCGGCGGCGCTGGCCGGGCACTACCAGCTTTGGCGGCAATATCCCGGTGTCAGCCTGTATCGATGGGCGCGATAGATCGGGCTTTACGCTGTGGCGGTTTTGTCCTGCATCTGGTCGGCCAGATCCTCGATCGAGGTGGCGACGTAATCCCAATCCGATGACGGCACAGCCCGGTGGTCCGGGCTGCCAAATTCCATCGGGCGGGAGATGAAGGCGGTCTGTAGCCCCAAAGCGCGCGCGGCGGCCAGATCCTCATTATGCGCGGCGGCGAGCATAACCTGTCCGGGGGCGAGGCCGAGCAGTGCGGTGGCGCCAAGATAGGTCTCAGAATCGGGCTTGTAATGGCGGTAGATATCCGCGCCGAACACCATGTCCCATTCAATCCCCGCGTAACGGGCAAGGGCGATCTGCAATGCCACATGACCGTTTGAGAGTGGTGCGACCACGGTATTTTGCCTCAAACGCCGCAGCCCGGCCACGCTATCCGGCCAGGGGGTGAGGTGATGCCAGATTTTGACCAGCGTATCGGCCTCAGCCACCATGGCCTGGAGGCCGAATTGCGGCAGCAAATTCACGATCGCGTCGCGGTGCAGATCATCCAATATCGCCCATGGCCGCCTGCCCTGGCGGACGGCGTTCATCGAGGGCGCGTATTGCCCGCGCCAGGCATCGGCCAAAGCTGACCAATCCGCGACGAGGCCATGGCGCGCGCCGGTGGCGGCCAGAGCGGCGGCAACGCTGCCCCGCCAATCAACCACCGTGCCGAAGACATCGAACAGGATGGCGCGTGCGCGCATTATCTACCCATGGACATCAGGATCACCACGATCCCGATGGCGACGCCTTGCAGGATCACGCGCCAGCGCATGAGCTTGTTCGAGGTTCGCGGGTCACGGCTGATGCTGGCCATGCCCACCGCGCCCACCAGCATCACGACCACCACCGCCAGCATGTCGATGCCGAGCAAGATCTCTAAAAATATTCTCATGGGCGGCATATAAGCAGCGTCGGGTTGTTGTGCATACCGGCGACGGAATTTGACTTAATCTTGAATACTCTCTCTGGGTGGCCGCCATGCGCCGTTTTATAGTCTGGTTTTTACTCCTCGCCCTGCTGATATCGCCCTCGCCGGGCGGTATTTTTGCGCGGGCGCAGAGCCTCGCGGTTCATCAGAGCACGGCCGCGTCAAGCACGACCCCGATGAAGGCGCCTGCCGCCGCCATCATTCCTGGGTCACCGCTCGCGGCCTTGACCGGGGGGGCGTTGCCAAGCGATGCGGATGCCAACACGCCCACGCCCTTTGGCTCCGGCGCCATCGGCCTGTCTGTTGCCAGCGCAATGGGGAACGAGGCAGCGCGGACGCTCGGCGTGTTTGTGGCCGCGGTTCGCGAATCGACCGAGTTGAAAGATATTACCATCTGGGTGGGCAGTTTCAGCCATGATCCGCTCCGCCGGGCGCATCTGATGGATATCATCACGGCCCTGGCCATAACCATAATCCCTGGCCTGGCCTTGGAAGCGCTCGTCGGCTTCGCGCTCAGGCGGCCGCGCCGTTACCTCGCCGCGCATGTGCCGCCAATGGTGGCGGCACCGATGCCGCCTGGGCCTGAAAAGGGACTGGAGGATGCCGAGGCGGGCGAAACCGAGGAGCATCCGGGCCGCCGGGCCTCCATTATGGTGTGGTTGCGTCGGTTCGCTTTTGCGTTGTTGCATTTTGGCCTTGGGTTCATCCCGCTGGTGGGCTTTGCGCTGGCCATACAGGGGCTGGTATCGGCTGGTCTGATAACCACACGCCCCGCGCATCTGGTGGTGGTGGGCATTACCAATGCGTACCTGATTTGCCGTTTCAGCATGGAAATTCTGCGCCTTCTGGCCGCCCCCGCGGCCCCCCGATTGCGGCTGGTCCACATGTCACAGAACCGCGCGCGCTGGCTGGTCTCGCGCCTGCGCATTTTGCTGGGCACCGGATTTTTTGGCTATGCCCTGGTCTCGATCAGCGAGGTTTTGGGGCTTGACCATGTTGGCGCGACGGTGCTGGTGCGCCTGATCGCGCTCGCGATCCATATCGAGGTTGCACTGTGCATATGGCAGTGCCGCCGCGTGGTCGGCGGTTGGATCGGCGGACGCCGCGACGCCACGGGCGTGGCCGCGCGTGTTCGCCAGCGTCTGGGCGCCATTTGGCATTATCCCGCCTTGTTTTATGTGCTCGCCCTCTGGGTGGCCTGGGCGGGCGGTGTGCAGAATGCCTTTGGCGTGTTGCTGCGGGTGGTGCTGGTGTTTATCGCCGCGATGACAATGGGGCGGTTGCTGTGGA
>JAQNCU010000385.1 GCA_029077775.1 Acidocella sp.
TGTTTTCGGCAGGTTTTGTTCGTACAAAGCGTGACCGGTTTCATGCAGCACCCCCATCAGGGCGGCGCAAAAATCGTCTTCATCGTAGCGCGTGGTGATGCGGATATCCGTACTGGTGCCGCCGCAAAACGGGTGGGCGGACCGGTCCAGCCTCGCTGAGCTGAAATTCAGTCCAGCCGCTTCAGCGAGGTGGCGGGCGAGCTTTTCCTGCGCATTCGTCGGGAACGGGCCGGGCGGCAGCGGCGGCGCTGGGCTGGCGGCCTGGTGGGCTTCCGCAGACGGCAGGGCGGTGTTCAGGAACGCTTCATAGGCCGCGAAAATCGGCGTGACCTCAGCCTCGGTCAGGCCGCGCTGGTAGCCGCTCATCAGTGCATCATAGGGTGTACGGTTGAGGGCCGCGCCCAGAATGGCGGCGGCTTGACGGGTCAGGTTGAAAACCTCGGCCAATGCCGGGCGGATAGCGACAAAGTCAGAGGCCGGACGCGCGGTGCGCCAGATGGTCTCGCAATGGGAATTGGCGCGGGAGACAGCCTCCACCAGGTCGCGCGGCAGGGCGGTGGCGCGGTGCAGCGTCTCGCGCATCAGTGCCAGATTAGCCGTGCTCCACGGGTCATTCGGGGCGTGCGCGGCGGCGAGGTCATCGGCCAAATCCGGGGCGGTCAGCAGGTCATGTGAAAGGCCAGCGAGTACCGCCATCTGCTCCCCACGGGCGGCGGCGCCGCCTGGTGGCATCATCGCCGCGCCATCCCAGCTCAGCACGGCATAGGTCTCGTTCAGCGTGGCGATACGGGTAAACTTGGCGACGGCGTTGTCATAGGCGGTCATGGTTCGGGCAGCCTTTTGCAGTAGAAAGACATCAATTCAGATGCCCGGAATAAAAGCGAGACCGAAAAAGGTAAAGGCGTGTAGGTAGTGGTTGTTGGTGGGGCTCCACAATCACCTGGGCGCTTTGCCGTCAGGGCGACAGCCCAAATCTCTTGTGCTGAGGTCGTTAAGGCGCATTCTTAAAACGCATCGCGCCGCGTGATTTAGCGATGATGCGGTTCGTCGGCAAGAAACTCCAGAAACAAGGCGGCTGCTGGTATTGGTTTTTCCAGCGTCGGCAGATGACCGCAATCATCCAGCACGTGAAAATGCGCGTGCGGCAGGTCATTGGCGAGCGTGCGCCCCACGGCCACCGGCACGATGGCGTCATCCTTGCCCCAGAGCACAAGAACCGGCATTTTCAATGCGCCAAGTCGCGGTGTGGCGGCCGGGCGGGTGGCCAGGGCCGTTGCCTGCGCGGCACCGGCAACCCCACCGATGCGCTGCGCCATTTCTTTGAATAGGGCTCCGCTCGCCTTTGCGTCTTTATGCACCACCAGCCCGGCCAACATGTCGATCACGGCGTCAGGCTGCGCGGTCAAACCGCCTGCCAGATCTGGGCCACCCGCCTGAGGGCTCGCCGGATCGCAGCCCATCAGCCATAATGCGCTCACGCGTTCCGGTGCGGCCAAAGCAACCTCAAGCGCCAGATTGCCGCCATAGGATGTTCCGACCAAGGCAAACCTCGCGGGTGCCCGGCTCAAAACATCCACCACGCTCTCAGCAAGGCTTGATTTTGGAGACATCAAAACTTGCGCGGTGATGCGCGCGCCCGCCGCTTCAATCACCCCATGGTATAGCGCCTCATCACACAGCAAAGCAGGAATAAAAACAACATCGTTAGGCATTTCCAGGTATCCCCCCATGACGCCACCCCATGATTGGATGGACATTAAGCCGCTGATACCACGCGCGGCACTTCAGCCGGCACACAATACCGTGTGTCTCATGATCCCCCGGGGAAACTTGAATTTCGACCGATACCCATGGCGCTTTCAGACGTTTTCAAAACGGATGAAGCCATTCACCTTTAAGCTTGTTTCAAAGAAATCAGGCAATTATCCGCACCAATATTGCGGGCGTTGCGTTTTAAGTCCGATCACGCAGCGAGACCTGAGCTTTCTTCAGAGCACCCGTGGCAAGGTATTGTTCTGTAATCCATATGCAATTAACATTTTGTTATGGTCGTTTCATCGGAGGTGTGGTGTGTATCTCAAAAATAGAACTATAAAACAGGGGATTGGCCGTTTTTTGGTCTTCCTGACACTTGCGGCGGCGCTTTCAGGCTGTGTGCCGTACATCGTGATGAACTCCATGGATCACCAGCATTACTCCGACTATGTCATCGCAACACAGAAACTCAACACCACGCGCGAGGAAAATCACCTGCAACCAGAGCCGATCATGACTTTCCGGCAATGGGATGGAACTGATCCCACAACGCCGTAAATTTTAGCCCGTTGCGACAAGTACGCAGCGGGGTGCCATCGTGAGAGATGAACGACGCATTATTCGGTCGTTGTCAATCCAACGCGTTTTACGGAGTTGGCCATGGGTACGGTATCCCACAAAATTGGACATCTGCTCGCGCGGTTCTTATCCAAACCGACCCATGTCCATAGTGCAGCGCCTGTAACAACAGCGTTGGATTTAAGAGCATGCCTGCGTCTGGCCGATGTTGTTCTTGTTGAAGGCAACACAAGGCTCAGTACAGCCATAAAATATCTGACGCAGTCAACCTGGTCGCATGCTGCTCTTTATGTCGGAATGCGTGTTCGCCACATCGGGCAAGACGCGGAACCATGTTTCGTCGAGGCTGACGTGATGGAGGGTGTAAGGCTGGTGGGGCTGGAAGGGTTTACTGGCTATCATATCCGTATTTGCCGACCTATTGGCCTGAATAATATGAACCGCAATAAAGTCGCGCAGTTCGTGATCGAGCGCATTGGTCATCAATATGATTTGAAAAATGTGATCGATCTCGCGCGATATTTAATTCCGACACCACCAGTGCCGATTCACTTTCGACGTAAAATGCTTACGCTCGGAAGTGGCGACCCTACACGTGCGATATGCTCAACTCTGATCGCACAAGCTTTTCAATCGATACATTATCCGATCCTCCCCGTCGTTAGCGAA
>JAQNCU010000386.1 GCA_029077775.1 Acidocella sp.
TTTTGCTTCTTTTTGTTCACAAAAAGAAGCGCTTGCTGCCCGCCGAGAGTCATTCTTTAAGCCAGCTGGTATTAAGCCCTGACCAACCCGATAATCGTGGTCTGGGGCGGCATGTCCGGGCGCAGCGTGGGCCAGCGCGTCGCCGGGGCGTTGAAGCTGGCCTGCGGCGTGGCGCCCGGGTGGCGCACGGCGGCAAAGGCAGTTCTGGTTGCGGCGTGGAACGCCACCCCGCCCATGGCAGCACCAATCGGCGCCAGATAGCCAAGGCTGACCAGGCCAGGGCTTGGCCCGCCGGTCTGCATGATGAACAGCCCGTCCGCCGTGGCGGAGGGCACGCCTTTCTGGTTTGTGCCGATCCATAAATTCCCGTCAGGGTCGAGAGCGACGCTCCGGGGCTGGGTGAGCCATGCGCTTGATCCGTTTGCATATTGCGTACCGTGGTCGAAGGCCGGGTTGCCCGCCGCCAGCACAAGGCGGGCGGGGAAGTGCCGCGCCGTGACATCGCCGCCGGGTGGCGTGAGACAAATAATATGCCCATGCGGGTCGCCCGCGCGCGGGTTGAGCGCATCCGGTTCGGTGCGCGCCTGGTTGCCGGAACAGGCGAGGTAAATCGCGCCATTGCCCTGGCTGATCGCCAGCCCCGCCGGGTTATCGAAGGCAGTCGCGCCCGCCGCCGCCGCCGCACCTATGGCCCCGGCCAGGGTTGGGATATCGCTGCCGAGATCGAGCCAGCTCACCCCATCAGCGCCGGTTTGCGCGACCGATAATACGCCCGAATCCAGTGCCGTGCCGTCGGTCGCGGCGTTGGCGGCGATGAACCGGAACAGGAAACCGCCTGGGTCTTCCTGGCTCATGAATATCACCGGGCGACCGTCACTGGTCTGGGTCGCCGCCACCCCGGCGCGCGCAAACCGCCCGAGCGCCGTGCGTTTGGCCGGGAAATCCGAGACATGCAGCGGGTCGAATTCCGTAATCCAGGCGAATCGCGGGGCGTCAGCCGGGTCGTTGAACCCAAAACCCACAGTTTCCAGCCGCGACAGCCATGGTGCGGCATGGCCCTCGGCCAGCAACACGCTGCCCCAGGGCGTGGCGCAGCCGCCCTGTGGTGCCAGAACGCCCTGCACCGTGCCGCCAAGGCTCGCCGCCACGGGCCCGCTGATCTGGCAGAGCGTGCCATCATTGATCCGGCGCGCCTGATAGCCGCCGGCCACCATGTCCCATCGCCCCGCATTATATTGCAAATTCAAAACCGAAGCGCCCTGCATGGCACCTGCGATGGCAGGCTTGTCCGAACCTGACGGGAACAGCATCCGCGCCGGTGCGGTCGGGTTTGCCAGAGTGAGAACCAGGCGCTGCGTGCCATCTTGCGCGGCTTGCGGCAAGGATAATCCGGCAATGACGCAATCATACGGGATTTGTGTGCTGGCCTGTCTTTGTGTGAGCTCGGCGGGGGCAAACGCTGGTGCGCCGGGCAGCAAAGCATCGCCCCATCGGGCAATGACAAACCGGGTAAACCCCGCGCCGGTTTTGTCATCGAGCCTCGGGATCTGGCTGGCCAGTTCAGGGCTTGTCATGGGCGGGAGTGGGGCAGGGATGGTACCCACACTTACGGCACTTTCCGTACCAATACCCAGCGCGCTCTGCGCGTGCGCCGCCGTAGTGCAGATAGCGGTGAGGGAGATACCGCCAAGCAATGCCCGGCGGCTCAGGCGCCGCGTTATGATCTGCTCAGAAGCCGCTGCCATTGCTGGTACCGCCAATATCGCCCGCGCCGCCGCCCAGGCCACCGGCGCCCGCACCGGCACCACCCGCGCCGGCACCGCCAATGCCCGGATTATAGCTGCCCACGCCGCCGACAAGTTGTTGGATAAACCCGGCCTTGCCGCCCGGAACGGGGGTACGCGCCGGGTCCATCGCCACGGTCACGGCAGCCTTTTTGGTTTTCTGGTTGATCCCGCTCAGCACGCCTTGGTCGTTAAAATCCATAACGACCACGTGTTGCGCATTCACGCCCTCGGTCTGGCCGATTCGCATTTTTGTGATTTGGGAGAGATAAACCCAATGGTTCGGGTTGAACTGTTCCTGGAAGGTCGGCGGCCCGAGCAAGGCCTGGACATCGGCCTCGGTCGAGATACCGGGTGTCAGTTCAGCCAGGTCGTGTGGCGTGACCTCGATACCGCGATAATGCGGCGCATCGGTGAACAGCGCGCACCCAGGCAATGCAAGCAGCACACCGAACAGGCTCATCATGGGCAGAAAGGCATGGCGCAAACTCTGAATCCTCAACGCTGGGCGGATATGCGTGATGTGGCTGGGTCTCACGGCGGGGGCTTACCTGTCAATGCGCAAGGTCTATAATACGTGGATGCAGGAAGAACTCAGTTACCCGGTCAGGGCCGGACAGATCAAGGATCAGAGCCTGGTATTCACCGTCCGCACGAATGAATCGCAGCGCGCTGCCCTCGCGTCCCGGTTCGCCCTGCCGGCGATTTCCCGGCTGGAAGGCCGTTTTGCCCTTCACCATGAGCGTTCGGGCGTGATCGCCGCCGCGCTGACGATGGACGCAGCCGTTACCCAGGTCTGCGTGGTGACGCTCGAACCTTTCGAAGCCATTATCAAGGATACGGCTGCCCTGCGTTTCGTGCCCGAAGCGGCGATACGCTATGTGCTGGGCGGCGATGAGCAGGAGGAGGCGGAGGAGGACGTCACCCCGGACACTCTGGATTCGCCAGATGAAATCCCCTACGCGAACGACAGCATAGATCTTGGCGCCGCGTTGGCCGAGCAGCTTGCCTTGGCGTTAGACCCCTATCCGCGCAAGCCCGGCGCGGTTTTGTCTGAAGCCGCGTCGGACGACAGCGCCAACCCCTTCGCAGGCCTGGCAGCCCGCTTTGCCAAACCTGACTGACAGCCTGGCCAGCGCTGCAATCCGGGGGTAGCCAGGCCCGGTGCCGCGGCCTGAGCGTGAATTTGGCTGCCATGACTTGCGATGC
>JAQNCU010000387.1 GCA_029077775.1 Acidocella sp.
CGATTCTGGCGCGACCGGCCGTTTGAGCCAAGGTAACCGCTTGGCTGGAAATTGGTCGACAACTGGCAAAGTGCCCTATCAAAGCCGCGTCCTCTATTGATCTCGAAGGCTCCGAGAACTGCCAGTCTGCTCCGGGTCGTCGTCTTCCGGCGTGGCCACCAGCTGGTAGTGTCCGCATCTCTCGATTGCCGTTCCTGAGCGGTCAGACCGGAATCGGCCCGCTCCTGCCATCCGCTTGGCCACTTCGATGTTCGAGCAGCTTTAATCAGCAACCGCCAATACCCCCCTAGGGGGGTATTGTGACCCAGCCACGGGGATGATCTGCCTCGGCCGGGCAGGCTGAACACCGGCGATCGACGAGCGCTTACGCGTCAGCCGCACGAGCCATGCGTTTTCCGAATCACCGTGATTCCGAATTGACTCGGCTGCCAGGAGATATCCGGGTCTATGAAGGATATGTGAACACGATCGTACCGAGAGCAGATTCAATGGATGCTCAGTGCCGGCATAAATATATTGCAGAACGACGCGAGCTGAAACGAATTCGGCCGGAGAAGAACGAACGCCGATTCTATGTGCTTGAAGTTACTCGCGATCTATTCGGCGGATTGTCGTTATCCCGAACATGGGGCCGGATCGGCAAGTCCGGCCGACAACGATTTGATCAACACCATAGCCTAGACGATGCGTTGACGGCGCTTTCAAACCTCAGCCGCGCGAAGGAAAAACGGGGCTATCAAGCTTCTGCGAACGCGGATGAACGGACTCGGGCTGTGCGTGTCAAGTTCGGCACGGCGACCGAACAGCAGTGAGATTGATGGCACGCACGCAAAGGCAGCCAGCCCGAGATTCGAGCCCGAAAGGGTCACTCATGGAAGGTAAAGTCCGCGGTCGCCACTATCACCCCGGTTTCAGGGCCGGGGCATGGCGGGAAGGTAAGGTCCACACCCAGAGGTGACGGAAACGTGGTTGGCAGGCCGCTCGGTCCGAGAGCGCGCCGGGCATCCGCTCGATCTGGTAGGTAAAGTCCCCACTGCGCCAAGCATCTGGCGCAAAATCCCGCTGTAACGTCAATCGGGAAGCGAAAGTCCCCAATCTATGCGTCGCGCTAGAGCATAACGCGCATCCTCCCGCATAGGTTCCACTTCTGGCCAATGCGACGGAAGGTAAAGTCCACGGGATGGTATCAAAGCACAAAGCTATAAATTGTTTTACTTCAAATACTTAACAAAGACAGGCGCGAAATTACGTGAACTGCGACTCCGTGCCCTCCAAATGAAAAAGCTGCCCCAGGGGGCAGCTTTGGTCATTATCTGGGGACTTTACCTTCCTCCCCTACCTGGCGATCAAACGCTTTGGCCCGCTTGCTGGGGGGAGGAGGCTGTTCACCCTTGAATAGGATTTCCCCACCGGGCTTTCCGACGGATGCATCAGCAAGCCGGCTTCACTGACCGTCACCTTCGCTTCGGGATACGCGGCGAGGGCGAGAGCCAGGGGTTCTTTAAAGCTGTTGACGAAGACCTTCTTTTGCTTAAACCCAGCCCCAAATTGCGCGTAAAGCGCCTGCCATGAAACAGCAACTGGCTTTTCCAATTTATGCAGCTCATAGCTGAGAAAAACATAAATATCGATCGCCATCGAGCGGCCGGATAATTCACGAATGGCGGCTTCCCGAAGAGGGAGAGGATATTCGATCAAGGACTTGAAATAAACCTCATCGAGTTCGACCACATCATTCCAAAGGGGAAGCTGCTCGCCATCATCATTGCAAAGCACCGCGGTTCTGACAAAGCTGCCATTGCTGATCGCCGTACTTTTTTGGCCCTTATTGTAGAAGGTGAGGCGGCAAAGTGATATTTTCCGCGCCTGGTCGCGGACCATCGCGAAACTCTTGCCACCTGGCGAGATCCCCATGCGGATCAGCGCGGCCCGCATCGAGGAGCCCATTTCGACGACACGGCTATTATTTCTAACCGCCTCGCTGCTCAGATGGATCAACAAAAGCCGCGCAATGGCACCACTGGGAATGCCAACAAGGTCTCCGCTGGCCGACGCACCGCTTTCGATCCGCAGCTTGATCTCGCCATGCGGCCCCCCGGTCCGTTCCCAAACTCGCTCCTTGAGCGAGCGATGGGGCAGGGCGGTCATCGCAAAGCCTGAATGGCAGATCGCGTGCAGATGACCCTCATCCGACAACACGGAAAAGGCCGCGTCGACGCATTGGCGCTCCAGCTTGTCGTTGGCCAAATTCCGGGCCGCCTCAACGCCATGGTCGCGGATTAGCTGGTGTACGTCGCCCAACACCGATTCCTTTTAAAAAATCCTCGAATTCGAGCAGGTCAGGTTTTGACCGAAGGGTCAACGTGGACTTTACCTGCCAAGGAATATTCTCCGGCTGAAAAGCCCTGCCTCCGCGAGTCGGCGCAACCAGAGTTTCATCGGCGACCGTCTGCGCCTCTAATGCCGCGCTGAAAATCCGGCCGGCCTGGCGCGCTTCACATGCCGGAACCAGCTCGCGGTAATACTGACATCCTTCCCAGCGGTCATTTTGCGGGCAATGCCGGCGATGTAGCTGGCCCGGCGCAATTCGATGCTGGGTGCAGCACACCGCGTGAAGGTCTCTGCCGGCAGTTCAGCGACCATTGCGACCGTCAGCGCCGCCCACTCTCGCCCCAGCCCGCCGCACAGGGTCTTCCAGGCCCTATCGTTGAGTTCAAACCGCGCAGCAAGGACATAGCTCGCGTCGACGAGATCACTCCATTGTGGATGCGGGGTTGAAAGATACGTTGCCAGGGTCGGGCAAACATCGATAACCTGGTGGACCTTCGGTATCCATTTTGGCCTACCAATGGGACCAAAATTGACCTTTCCGCCCCGCGATGCTGGGGTATTATCCCTTGCCGATCCAACTACCTCTTCCCTCAATGCAGATACAGAGTCTGATGAACATTCAAGATCGTCTGTATTAAGGGTGGCAATTTTGTCACCCCCCC
>JAQNCU010000388.1 GCA_029077775.1 Acidocella sp.
CCAATGCCTTGCGCATCTGCGTGGCGCGCCTCGGGTCGGCCAGCCGCACGCGGCGCAAAATCTCCGGCGCAAAATCCGGTATCCCGGTAAAACGCAGCCGCTCGCCCTCGGTCAGCGTGTCGCCCACACGCAACGTGCCATGGTTCGGAATCCCGATAATATCCCCCGGATAGGCTTCCTCAGCCAGGCTGCGGTCCTGGGCGAAGAAAAATATCGGCGCCTGGATCGCCATCGGCTTTTGCGTGCGTGAATGCACCAGCTTCATCCCGCGCGTGAACTTGCCCGAACATATACGCGTAAACGCAATCCGGTCGCGGTGCTGCGGGTCCATGTTCGCCTGCACCTTGAACACAAAACCTGTCACGGGTTGCTCGTCCGGCGCCACCACCCGCGTATCAGATGCACGGGGCTGCGGCGGCGGCGCATTGGCCACCAACCCCTCCAGCAATTCGCGCACCGAATAATCCTTCAGCGCCGAACCAAAATAAACCGGCGTCAGGTGCCCCTCAGAGAACGCAATTTGGTCAAACGCGGGGAACGCCGCGCGGATCAGCTCCACATCCTCATCCAGCTGCGCCCGCTGCTCCGGCGGAATGGCAAAGCCCACGCCCCCCGCCGCCTGCCCCGGCTTCACGGCGGAGACCAGCCTGTCTTGCACCAGATCGTAACAGCCTCGGAACAACCCGCCTGTCCCGATCGGCCAGACCATCGGGCAGATATCCAAAGCCAGCGTGTTGGCAATCTCATCGAGCAGCTCGAACGGGTTCTGCCCCTCCCGGTCCACCTTGTTGATAAAGGTCGTGATCGGAATGTTCCGCAACCGGCAAACCTCGAATAATTTCCGGGTCTGCAACTCGATCCCCTTGGCGGCGTCGATCACCATCACCGCTGAATCCACCGCCGTCAGGGTCCGATACGTATCCTCCGAGAAATCCTCATGCCCCGGCGTGTCCAACAGGTTGAACACCGCCCCGCCAAACTCGAACGTCATCACCGAGGATGTCACCGAAATTCCGCGCTGGCGCTCGATCTTCATCCAGTCAGAGCGCGTCTGCCGCCGGTCCTGCCGCGCCTTCACCATCCCCGCCTCGCGGATCGCGCCGCCGAACAGCAACAGCTTCTCTGTCAGCGTGGTCTTGCCCGCATCCGGGTGGGAAATAATCGCAAATGTTCGCCGCGCCGGTACCGACGCGACGGCGTCATGATGGGTGAGAGCCTGATCCATCGGCCCGGTCTAGCAAATACCCGCCCCTCAGGCCACTGTCTCGCTATGCCAGACCTTCGGCGCACCGGCGAAAAACCCGCTGACATTGCCGCGCCAGACCTGAAACCCCGGTGACTCCCTGAAAGCCTGGTGGGTTGCCACATCGTCCCATTTTATATTCAGCACAAAATGCGCCGGGCTCTCGATGCCGCGGTGCAATTCCAGCGCATGGCACCCCTGATACGCCAGAAATACCGCCCGGCTCGCCTCCACCCCGGCGATGAAATCCGCCTCATGCCCGGGTTTTACCTCAATCTCCGCAAATTCCGTTATCATGCCGCCACCGTCTTGTAATCCTGTTCGCCCAAACCCTGCACCCCCACCTTTACACGTTGCCCGGAGCGCAAAAACACCGGCTCCGGCTTCACCCCCAGCCCCACCCCCGGCGGCGTGCCGGTGGCGATGATATCACCGGGGTGCAGCACAATAAACTGGCTGACATAGCTCACCAGCATCCGCACACCATAAACCATCGTTTTGGTGTTACCGTTCTGGTAGCGGTGCCCATCCACGTCGGTCCATAAATCGAGGTTTTGCGGGTCGGGCACCTCATCCTTGGTGACCAAATAAGGCCCCACCGGCCCGAATGTCTCACAGCCTTTGCCCTTATCCCAGGTCCCGGCCCGCTCCATCTGATACGCCCGCTCGCTCACATCGTTCACGGTCACGTACCCCGCGACATAATCCATCGCCTCATCCTCACTGACATAGGCCGCGCGTGTGCCGATCACGACTCCCAACTCCACCTCCCAATCGGTCTTCACGCTGCCGCGCGGAATTTTTATGTCATCATACGGGCCGGAAAACGCCGACAAGGCTTTCAGGAAAATAATCGGCTCCTTGGGAATTTTTCCCCCGGTCTCGGCGGCATGGTCGGCGTAATTCAACCCGATACAGACAAAATTCACGGGCCGGGGCACCGGCGGGCCCAGCCTGCGCGCCGCCATTAAAATCGGCAGAGTCTCGGGGTCGATCGCCTGCAACTGCGCCAGCCAATCCGGGCTCAGCACATCGCCGGTCACGCCCACCAGCGCGTCACCCAATGTCCGGATTTTGCCTTGTGCATCCAACAGCCCCCAGGCCTCCGCACCCGCATCCCCGTATCGCAGTAATTTCATGGTTGTTCCCCTCGGTATCCCCGGCCTCAGCGTTACGCTCAAAGCTGGGTGGCGTTCATAGCCCGTGTAAAATCCTTCGTCGCGCGTTACCTAGATATACCGATCCAGGAGACACTCAACCACGATGCCGCTTTTCGCCCTCCACGCCACAGACCGGCCCGGCGCCTTGGCATTGCGCCTCGAACATTCGGGCGCCCACCGCGCCTATATTGAAACCGAAGGCGGGCGGGACATCAAAGTCATCCTCTCCGGGCCGTTGCAATCCGATGACGGCACCAGCGCCATTGGCTCCTTGTTTATCTTCGAGGCCCCAGACCGCGCCACGGTCGAGACCTTCGCCAAAGCCGACCCTTTCGCCCGCTACAATGTCTGGGAGTCGATCAACATCGCCCGCTTCCATCGCCGCGAAGGCGCGTAAACATTAAGAGTCGCGAAGACGCGTAAATATTAAGAGCCGCAATGGCGCGTAAATATTAATACCAGCTGGCCTAGGGCGTAGTGACGAATTATTTGAGCAGGATTGAGACGGCAGCGAGGATAACGAAGCCTCGATAGTTTGCGAGTAGCTTGTCGTACCTGGTCGCGACCCGGCGGAACTGCT
>JAQNCU010000030.1 GCA_029077775.1 Acidocella sp.
GATCATATTCAGAACCGACGCCAAAGGTGGGCAATTTGTCATGGCCGAAGCGCGTAATTTTTTCGGTTACTACGCCCAGCAACAAATCAGTCAGGTGCCCGGTGCCAAAGCGCTGGCCGGTGCGGAGTATGGCTGACATGGCCTTGCGTGCGGCGGTGGTAGCGTCCCAGGTCTCCGCCGGTGTCAGGCAGCTATCGCAATTGCCGCAGGGTGTGGCCATGGTCTCACCGAAATGCGCGAGGATCGCCTGCCTACGGCAGGAGACCGTCTCACACACGCCGAGCAGCGCGTTTAACTTTCCATGCTCGATCTGCTTGATTTGAGCGGGTGAGGCGCTCTGGTCGATCATCTGCCGTCGCAACACCAGATCTTGCATGCCGTAAAGCAATAAAGTCTCGGCGGGCAGGCCATCGCGTCCGGCGCGTCCGGTCTCTTGGTAGTAGGCTTCCAGGCTACCGGGCAGATCGACATGGACAACAAAGCGGATGTCCGGCTTATCGATCCCCATACCAAAAGCGACGGTAGCGACCAGCACGAGACCGTCTTCGGCGAGAAAAATATCCTGGTGATGCGAACGTAAAGCAGGGTCGAGCTTTGCATGGTAGGGCAGAGCCTTTATCCCGTTGGCGCTGAGAAAGGCGGCAACCCCCTCGACTGTCGCGCGGGACAGGCAATACACAATACCGCTCTCATTCGGGCGGGTCTTCAGGAACGCCAGCAACTGGCGTTGGGGGCTGGCTTTCGGCGCTATGGTATAACGGATATTCGGGCGGTCAAAGCTCGCCAGGAACATCCGCGCATCGTCCAGACAAAGCCGATGGCGAATATCTTCGCGTGACTGCATATCCGCCGTGGCCGTAAGCGCGATGCGGGGAACACCGGGAAAGCGGCGCCCGAGTTCGGCCAGTTGGAGATATTCCGGCCTGAAATCATGCCCCCATTGGCTCACGCAATGGGCTTCATCAAAGGCGAAAAGTGCGATTTGCAGGCCGTCCAACATCTCCAGAAAATCCGGCATCATCAGGCGTTCCGGTGCCGCATATAACAGGTCGAGCCGACCAGCCCGCAGGTCGTTGCGTACCTGGGCACGCTCAGGCGCACTCAGGCTGGAATTCATCGCCGCCGCGTTCACGCCCAGCTGCCGCAGTGCCGCGACCTGGTTGCGCATCAGCGCGATTAATGGTGACACAACAATGCCGACACCCGGGCGGCAGAGCGAGGGGAGCTGATAGCAAAGCGATTTGCCACCGCCAGTCGGCATCAGCACAATCGCGTCGCCGCCGTCGATCACGTGGGAAATGATCTCAGCCTGTTCACCCCGGTAGCCGTGCAGCCCGAAGACCCGACGCAGGGTCGTATCTGGGTCACTGGTGACCTCAACCGATGTGGCGATGGCGCGTGCGATTTGCATTATACGTGTCTACGGTGTCGCGTGGAGCCGGGGCAACCGGGCAGACCGCAGATACTTTAAGCTCGACTCAGCCTTGTGTTTTGCCCCAGAATTATTTGGGGGTGTTACACGCAAATCCCAGATTTTATAATGCAATAGCTACGAGTCGCGACCACAAGGATGAGCGCTATGCCAGATGATTTTCAGCCTATTGGTCACGCGGTAACCTTTCATGACCTGCGTTGCCAGGATGTTATCCCCGCCGCGCTACTGGCCCGGACCGAGGCCGATATGTCCAGTTTTATGGACGCAGTGAAGCCGATTATCGAGGCAGTACGAGATAAGGGTGATGCCGCTTTGCATCGCTTTGCTCGTGATCTTGATAACGTCAGTTCGCTGATGCCGTCGCTGCGCGTGACCGAGGCTGAGTTCGCTTCGGCTATTGCGGCTATGGAGCCGCAAATGATCGAGACGCTAAAATTCGCCATTGACAATATAAGGCGGTTTCACGAAGCCCAAAAACCTGAAGAGATGTGGATGAAGGAAATTCGCCCCGGGGTTTGGGTGGGCGACCGTACGGTGCCGATCGAGTCTGTGGCGTGTTACGTCCCACGCGGCAAAGGTGCGTTTCCGAGTGTTGTTAACATGACGGCAATCCCGGCCGTTGTCGCTGGTGTCAAGCGGCCGATCATCATCACACCTCCTGGGCCGGATGGTCTGGTCGATGCCGGTACGCTGGCGGCGGCGCAGTTGGCGGGGATTACCGAGGTTTACAAAAGTGGCGGGGCGCAGGCCGTGGCGGCGGTGGCTTTCGGGACTGAGACGGTTCCGAAATGCCAAAAAATCGTCGGGCCTGGTAGCCTTTATGTTGTGGCGGCCAAACGCCTGCTGGCGCAAAATATTGATCCCGGAATCCCCGCCGGGCCGAGTGAGGCGATTATTCTTGCCGACCACACGGCCAATGGTGCGCTCGCCGCACTTGATCTCATCATTGAATCTGAACATGGCCCTGATTCTTCCGCCTATCTGGTAACCGAGAGTGAGGCTGTGGCTCAGGCTGCCATCGCCGCTCTGCCGGGCTATTGGGCGGCTATGGAGCCAAAGCGTGCGGCGTTCTCGCGCGCTGTGCTTACCGGCCCGCATGGTGGGGTTATTCTTCTGCGTGATTTCGATGCCGCGATACGGTTTACAAACGATTTTGCACCCGAACATCTGGAGATTTTAACCGCCGAGCCGATGGCGACATTGGGCAGGATTACGAATGCGGGTGAAATATTGCTCGGTAAATACACCCCGGTGACGATGGGCAATTATCTGTTGGGGCCGAACGCCGTACTGCCGACAAACGGCGCCGCGCGGACGATTTCACCGCTTTCGGTGTTTGATTTCATGAAACGCATTTCGGTGGCCCATGTGACCGCGCCAGCCTACGCTGGGATGGCAGCGCATGCCGAACGCTTCGCGCGATATGAAGGGTTTGACGGCCACGCCCGCGCGGTATCCGGCCTGCGCACCCGCCTGCTCTCAACATAGCTTATGGAAATGTTTTCCCTGCGCGGGCGTTGCGCCATGATCACGGGTGCGGGGCGTGGCATCGGCCGCGCCATTGCTGGCGCCATGGCGCGGGCTGGCGCGCATGTTATTTTGAGCGGCCGTACCTCTGCGCCACTGAATGATGCCGCGGAGATTTTAAACCAATCGGGGTACACGGCATCGGCACTGGTTATGGATGTCGCTTCCCCCGCCGCCATCGAGGCTGGCTTTGTTCGCCTCTCCGGGCTCACCGACCGCCTGGACATTCTGGTGAACAATGCTGGTATTGAGGAGATTTGCCCATCGGTTGACGTTGATGAGGCGCGGTGGGACCGGATACTTGGCACCAATCTGAAAGGCGCGTTTTTCTGCGCGCGTCAGGCGGCGCGGATCATGGGGCAGGGCGGGTCGATTCTGAACATCTGTTCCCTGACCTCCGAGGTCGGGATTCCAACCGCTGTTCCCTATGGCGCGGCCAAAACTGGGCTGGCGGGGGTCACGCGCGCGCTCGCCGCTGAATGGGCGCCACGCGGGATCCGCGTCAACGGTATCGGACCCGGATATTTTCGAACCGCGATGACAGAAGGCTTTTATGCCGACGAAGATTGGTGCCAGACCATGCTGGGTAAAATACCAATGCGCCGGTTTGGTGAGTTGGCCGAGCTTGAAGGTGCCGCTGTATTTCTTTGTTCCCCGGCGGCGTCATACATTACCGGGCAGATTTTATATATCGATGGCGGCTTTCTTGCCTCGATCTGATGAGGCGGTAAGCCATACTGCCGCAATACGGGAATTGGTTCGTAAAGGTGAGACGAATGAGGCGTGTGTGGCGCTAAGTGCGATGATTGCAAAGTTATTCGATCTTGATGTGTTGGACCTTGTGATCAATGCCGACTTGTACAGCCTGAATTCACTGAACGGCAGTTTCCGCGCGGAGACAGAAAAATACGTCTTCAAGTTCCACCAGGAGGAAGGCGAGGAAGCGATGGCCGGGGAGTATTATCGTGCGGGGTTGCTCGCCGATGCCGGTCTGCCGGTTGATATGCCGGTTTATGTCTCGGCTCTGCCTGGTGAGCAGATTTTGCTCTATCGGTATCGCAGCGATCAACGATTTGCAGACATTTTGCGAGATCTTGAATACGATGATAACCAAGTAGAACACGGGAAGGCGGTTCAGGCCGAGATGGACCTGAACAGAAGGCTTCTCGATATTTATTGCCGCGATCTGCATTCGATCACCGCAGCACAATCTGTTGCAGAGCCAATCCACCAGTTGTTTCATGCACGGCTGGTCACACGAACAAAGAACAGCTTTCCGGGTGGTCGGTACAAGGAATATTATGTCGGGCAGGCTGTGTCGCTGGCGGGTGTCACACTTGGGTGGGATAATTTTGCCACCCGTAAGTTCGTGATCAACGGCATTCGCTATCGCGACACGATCGATGAATTGTTCACGGCAGCACAAGCTCGATTGGCGCCGCACGCGCTTTCCGATGCGGGTGGCGTGGTGGCTCATGGAGACGCCCATAACGCCAATATATGGTATCATCGAGTGGCTGGAAACGTGGAACTCCAGCTCTTTGACCCCGCTTTCGCCGGCGCGCATGTCCCGTCTTTACTGGCCGAGATAAAAGCCACATTCCATAATATTTTGGCGCATCCGTTTTGGCTCTACGACCCTGTGACAGCCGCCGGGCGTTTTAGCGCAGACGTAACTGTCAGCGGCAACGAGATTTGCATCGATACGGATTGGAAATTGAGCGCCATCCGGCAGGATTTACTGACTGCGAAGGCAGAATATTTTTGGCGACCTTGGCTTGCAACCCTGGCTCAGCATGGTTTTCTATCATCCGACTGGCGGCACGTGATCCGGCTCTCGTTGTTTTTATGCCCGGTCTTGGTCATGAATTTACGAGCCGGAGCGACCCGCCACAACCAGGTATCATCAACGATCGGTTTCGCTTGCGCGATGATGGTGGGTAGTGAACCTGAGGGCGAAGATTTTATCTCCCGTTTTCTCGATATGATCGACCCACGGCTCTATCAATGACCGCGATGCCTGGGTTATATTTTTAAGTTTACTCAGGCAGATTTATTGATTACATCCAAACCCTAAATCATGCTGATAATAGATTATGTGAGTTGCACGGAAATGCTATTTGAGTGTTCAAGAGCTCTGAAATGCATTGTCCGTCTACTTAAGCGATGCTTTGAATAGGTCGAAAATTACTCAAAACCTAGTGATGGATGATGGGAATTGGTCCGCCGAATATCTTGGTTCTAGCCATTTTGGTTCTGAGCATGTCTGCCGGGGCTGTCATCGCTCGTGATCGGCAACAAAATCTGACCGACGGCTTTTCCTGGGCCTAGCCATCTGGCCCGCAAACGGCTTTTGGGCAGGCGATTGGTCCTGGCCCCTTCCAAATGCCGGGAAGCTCCATGATTTTAACCGCGGCGCAGGTTGAGCAAACCGATGCACCAATCGACTGGTTCCCAAACGACCATCCTCGCGTTCCCGCCATTGTTGGTGGACCTCTATCAGGCAATGAAATTCCCTGCGCCGAGTGTCACGCGTTAAATGGTGCTGGTTATCCAGGATCGGCGGATCTTGCCGGATTGCCCGCTACCTACATCGTCCAGCAGGTTATGGCGTTCCGTGCGGGCACACGGCATTCTGCGATGGCGGACCAGCCGGATACGACGGAGATGATCATGGTGGCCCAAGCCGTGACGCCTCGGCAACTTCACGATGCGGCAGACTATTTCGCAAAACTACCCCGCAAAAACTGGGTGCGTGTGATCGAGACGGCGACGGTACCGCGGACGATTCCGGATAAATATGGCTGGCTTGACCCGGCACCGGGTGGCGGAACCGAACCAATTGGTAATCGGGTCGTCGAGTTATCCGACGACATCCGCCGTGCTTTCCTGGGTGATGATCACGTCGTGCTGACCGATTACGCGCCGCCCGGCGCCGTTGCGCGCGGCAGGCCGATTGTTACGACAGGCGGCGGGAACGGCGTCCCATGCGCCGCCTGTCACGGGGTTTGGCTTCAGGGAACGATGACGGTACCACCCTTGGCGGGTCGTCCTGCTGGCTACATAGCCCGGACGATGTGGGATATCCGCGTCGGTGCACGTGGAGGACCTTCGGTTGCAATAATGCGAGCCCAGGTGGGGAGGTTAAGCCCGTCGGAAATTCGCGATGTAGCGGCATATCTTGCCTCCCTCAACGCAAATGCGCCGACGCCAAAAAAGTGACATCAGGCGACATCTCCTACGCTCGGGTAGTTAATTTTCAACGTGTATAACAGTTTATACGGGCCTCTTTTTATCATTATAGATGGCCCACACCGTTATATTCGGTTAGCAAGATCGCGCGGACCATTTTAAATCTAATCGTCGATCGCTCTAAACCTCGATGCGGCGATTACGTTCATCGGCATCGAGCTTAAATTTTAGGTGATGGGCTCAGCGTTACGGGAATTGATTTGTAGGATGGGGTACCGCTATCCGCGTCATGGTGGGAGAGCGGAATAAGGCAGTTGGCCTCGGGGAAATAAGCGGCGACGGAACCACGTGCGATGTCGTATTCGATAACGGTGACGCGCTCTAACCGGTTACCCGCGCTGCCGGGCAGTGCTGTCTGTATATCAACAAGGTCTCCGGGCAAAAGATTCTGCGCTGCTAGATCTTCGCGGTTCATAAAGAGCACATCCCGGCGGCCGAAAACACCGCGATAACGGTCGTCCTGGCCATAGATCGTGGTGTTGTATTGGTCATGGCTGCGAATTGTGGTCAGGCGCAAATGTGCATCGGCGCTCATCGGGACATCTTCTTCGATACCATCAAAGCAGATAAATTCGGCTTTGCCGGATGGGGTCGTCCAGACAAGTTCTGTTGGCGGGAGAGACAGCCTGAACCCGCCAGGGACGGCGATGCGCGCATTATAGTCATGGAAATCTGGGTATATCGCTTCGATCGCATCGCGTATCCGATCGTAATCGGCGATCAAATATCGCCAGTCCACCTTACTGTCTGGCAAGCTCGCCTCGGCAATCCCGGCGATGATCGCAGGTTCTGAACGAAGATGATCAGAGGCAGGGGTGAGTTTTCCAGTTGAGGCGTGGACCATCGACATGGAATCCTCAACCGTTACAGATTGCGGACCGGTTTCCTGGATATCGCGCTCGGTGCGGCCGAGGCAGGGAAGCAAGATGGAGTCCCGCCCGACGAGCAGATGCGAACGGTTCAATTTCGTGGCGATATGTACCGCAAGGTCGAGCTTGCGCATGGCGGGCAGGCACTGCGCCGGGTCCGGTAGCGCCACGGCGAGGTTGCCGCCAAGGCAGATGAGGATTTTGGAGCGCCCCTCGATGATCGCCTGCATCGCGGCGACCGCGTCATGGCCATGCGCGCGGGGCGGACGAAATCCGAAATGGCGCTCAATACCAACCAGCAACGCCTCATTCGGCTTTTCAGTGATCCCGACGGTTCGGTCCCCTTGCACGTTTGAGTGGCCGCGGAGCGGACAAATCCCGGCTCCTGGCTTGCCAAAATTACCCCGCATCAACAATAGATTGGCGATCTGTTGGACATTGCCTGTGCCGCGCAGATGCTGTGTGATGCCCATGCCATAGGTGACAATGGTGGCCTTTGACTTTGCATAGGCCGCTGCGACGGCTTCAAGCGCGTCACGGCCCAGCCCGCTTGCGATCTCGATGGCGTGCCATGGAGTCGCGCGTAAGTCATCGGCGAATGCGGCGAAACCATTGGTGTGTTTGGCGATAAATAAATGGTCGAGCACGGGTTCGCCCGCGTCGTCGGCGGTAACCAGTGCCTTCATGATACCTTTAAGGGCCGCGGCATCTCCACCGACTTTGACCTGATAATATGATGACGCGATCTGCGTTGAACTGAAACGCGCCATTTCAACGGCGTTCTGCGGATCGGCGAAACGCTCCAGCGCGCGTTCACGCAACGGGTTGAACACAATAATCGGCGCGCCGCGCCGTGAAATTTCATGCAGTGTGCCCATCATGCGCGGGTGATTCGTACCGGGATTGTGGCCTATTGAAATCAGCAGGTCGCAATGGTCGAAATCGTCCAGGGAAACAGTGCCCTTCCCAATGCCGATGGCGTGCGGCAACCCCACGCTGGTCGCCTCGTGACACATATTAGAGCAATCGGGGAAATTATTTGTGCCATATTCACGCGCGAATATCTGGTAGAGAAACGCCGCCTCGTTCGAGGCGCGGCCAGACGTGTAGAATTCCGCCTGGTTTGGGTCCGGCAGGGCGCGCAGGGCAGTGCCAATTCTGGCGAAGGCAGCGTCCCAGCTGATGGGCTGGTAGGAGTCACTGGCCGTGTCATAGGCCATTGGGTGTGTAAGCCGCCCCTCGTTCTCAAGATCGTGGTCTGAGCGTTCGCGCAACGAGGTGACCGTGTTGGCTGCGAAAAATGATGGTGGAACCCGCTTTTTTGTGGCCTCCCACGTCACGGCCTTCGCGCCGTTCTCACAGAATTGGAAGGTCGAACTGTGCTCCTTGTCCGGCCAAGCGCAGCCTGGGCAGTCAAACCCGGCTGGCTTGTTGGTCCGGTACAACAGCAACGGCGTCTCAGACAATTCCATTTGCTCGCGCACCGCCTTTGCGGTTGCACCCAGGGCGCCCCATCCGCCTGCCGGACTCGTATACGGCTTAATCCCTGGAACTTCGCGGGGTTTCGTCATCTGGAGGCTCCGTGATGCGTCGCTTATATAACCAACCTAAGCTGGATAACCACCCTCGAAGGCAAGTTCGGCGATCGGCTTGCGTTGGCTCGGCATCTCACGAGCCTGCAACATCTCAGGCAGCAGCGTTTTCGGCCCTCGCCGTCCGAACACGATCGCTGTCTCAATCCTGTGGTCATCCGGTACACGCAATTCTTGCCGGGCCCGCTCGAAATCCAGGCCGACCATCGCATGAGCGTGCCATCCCAGAACGGACGCTTGCAAGGCAAGAGAGCCCCAGGCTGCTCCGGCGTCGAATGAATGGCTATGCGATGGCACCCTCGCGTCTGTGCCCGGCACAACCATTGTCGTCTCAGAAATGACGAACATGAGTAACGAGCCGTTCTTGGCCCAAGACTGATTGAAGTCATTCAGCAATCCCAGGAATTTGTCCCAATGCGCGTTGTCGCGCATGGCGTATAAAAACCGCCAGGGCTGGGAATTATAAGATGATGGCGCCCAACGCGCTGCCTCTAGCACGCTGAACAGAACCGATTGAGGCATGGCTTCCCCCGTAAACGCGCGCGGTGACCAGCGCCCGAGGAATAAAGGGTCAACCGAGTGATCTGCGACGCGAATGGTTTCACTCGTCATAATGGAGGCTCTCCTTGGTCATTTCAATCAATACCTATTTGAGGCATCAGCGAATTCTTGGATGTAAGCAAACAATGGATGATTTGAAGGGTTCGCAGGTGCGGCAATTCAGTAGACCAGCCGTTCGCGTATCTGTAGGTTGACACGAGGTGCGGCCGCGCGAACCCAGGCGCTATAACATTGTGACACGGTGAACATGGACCTTCGATCCACGCAGACGAGCAGACATGAAGGTATGGACGAGGCGCTGCGGGAGGATATCCGGCTGCTGGGCCGAATTCTGGGAGAGACCATCCGTGCTTTCGACGGCGAGGAGACCTTTGCGCTGATAGAAACCATCCGACAGCTTGCGGTGCGGTTCCACCGTGACCAGGATCAGGTCGCTGAGACCACCTTGGAAGAAATCCTGGGCGGGCTTCCGCAACCGCAGGTCAACAGCATCACCCGCGCTTTCGGCTTTTTTTCCATCCTCGCTAACATTGCGGAGGATCACCACCACACGCGCCGTTGGCGGGCCCATTTGGTCGCGGGGTCGCCACCGCGCGAAGGTAGCCTGGCCGCCGGAATCGCGCGGGTAAGGGCGAACGGGTTTGACGATGCGGCGTTACAGGGGTTTTTTTCGGCTGCTTGCATATCCCCGGTATTGACCGCGCACCCTACCGAAGTGCAGCGCCGCAGCATACTTGATCAACTCGATGCGATTGCAACACTTTTGACCCGGCGTGATCGGTTGGCCGCGACAAAAGCTGAGCACGAGGAGATCGAGACAGAATTGCGTCGCGCGGTTTTAACGATGTGGCAAACCAGAATGCTGCGGCCCACCAAGCTATCAGTCCTCGATGAGGTAGAAAACGCACTCACCTTTTTTGACACGACGTTTTTTGCCGAAGTGCCTAGCCTTTACGCCGCCGCCGAACAGATGCTTGGGGTTGATCGTGGCAGCCTTCCATCGTTTCTGGAGGTCGGGAGTTGGATTGGCGGCGACCGCGACGGTAACCCATTTGTGGACGCCCAGATATTGACCGAGGCGCTCTCGCGTCAGGCAGAACGCGCTTTGGCATATTATATCGGGGAAGCACGGCGATTGCGGCGTGATCTGTCGCTGGCTTTGCTGCATGTTGAGGTCGCGCCAGAGGTGCTCGAACTTGCGGCAGAAGCCGGGGAGCCTCCCCTGCATCAGCGCGACGAACCCTATCGTTTGGCTATGGCGGCTATTCAGGCGCGATTGGCCGCTACGTATGAATCGTTGCTGGGGCGGCCACCGCCGGGTCGGCAAATTTCGGGCGGAATGGCCGCGCGCGCTTACGATTCGCCCCGGGCATTTATCGCGGACCTTGAAATTATTTCCAGATCTTTAAGCGCAAATGGTGCGGCTTTGTTGGCCGATGGCAGGCTTGCGATGTTGCTCCGTGCCGTGCGTGTTTTCGGATGGACGTTAGCCCCTATCGATTTGAGGCAAAATTCTGAAGTTCACGAACGCACAATTGCTGAACTGTTTGAAATCGTCGCGCCAGGGACCGATTATCTGGCATGTAACGAGGAAAGCCGTGTGGCGCTTTTGACACGGGAATTATTGACCAGCCGGCCTTTGGTTTCCCACCATGTCACCTACAGCGCCGAGACAGTGAAGGAACTGGCGATTTTTGATGCGGCGCGTGCGGCGCATCGGCGTTACGGCAAAGCGAGCATACGCACCGCCATTATCTCAAAGACTGACAGCCTGTCAGATTTGCTGGAGCTTGCGGTCCTGCTCAAAGAAGCCGGGCTGCTGCGTCCGGCCGAGGCGGCACTGGACGTAAATATTGTACCGTTGTTTGAAACGATCGACGATCTTCGGGCAGGCCCGGGGATCATGGCGTCGTTGCTTGGTCTTCCCTCCTATCACGCTCTGCTCACCAGCCGGGCAATGACCCAAGAGGTCATGCTGGGTTATTCCGACAGCAACAAGGATGGGGGGTTTTTGACCTCCGGTTGGGAGCTATACCGCGCCGAGATCGGGCTCGCGGCGGTCTTTGCAGCACGAGGCGTGAAATTGCGGTTGTTCCATGGCCGCGGCGGTTCTGTGGGGCGTGGTGGCGGGCCGAGTTATCAGGCGATTTTGGCCCAGCCAAAGGGCGCGGTGCAGGGCCAGATCCGCCTGACCGAACAAGGCGAGGTGATCGCGGCAAAATATGGCAACCCAGAAGTCGGACGGCGCAATCTTGAGGTGCTCGTTGCCGCAGCCTTGGTCGCGACAGCCGAACCCGAGATCGCAGAGCCGCCAGTAGCGGCGTTCCCCGCGGCACTTGGCGATTTATCAGACGCGGCCTTCGCGGCCTATCGTCACCTCGTTTATGAAACGCCTGGTTTTGAGAGTTTTTTCTGGCAATCCACCGTGATCACAGAAATCGCCAACCTCAACCTCGGCAGCCGTCCGGCGTCACGCGCCAAAAATCGTTCGATTGAAGACCTTCGTGCAATTCCATGGGTTTTTTCTTGGGCGCAATGTCGGATCATGCTGCCCGGCTGGTATGGGTTCGGCAGCGCGGTGCGGGCATTCATCGCGGCACGCGGGGCGCCGGGCATGGCTTTGTTACAGGCAATGTTCCAGGATTGGCCGGTCTTTTCCACGCTGTTGTCAAATATGGACATGGTAATGGCCAAAGCGGATATGCGCATCGCCGCGCGTTATGCCGCCCTGGTTGAAGACGTGTCTCTGCGCGATGAGATATTTGGCCGGATCAAGGCTGAATATGATTTAACCCGGGCTTATCTTCTTGAGATCACAGGCCAGACGGCGCTGCTCGACCGCAACCCGTTGATGCGGCGCTCGATCGTAAACCGCTTTCCGTATCTCGACCCTTTGAACCATGTACAGGTTGAAATGTTGCGGCGCCATCGTGATCAAATTGCTGAAGGCGGCGAAGAGGCAGCGCAGGAGCGGATCCGTCGCGGGGTGCATATTTCCATAAACGGGATAGCGTCTGCATTGCGAAATAGCGGGTAATACAGTGGCGGCCGCCCAGGGCCTATTTTGGGTTGTGCGGCGCGTGGTTGTGCAAGGTTTCGAGCGTGTCGGCGCAGGCATTTTTATCGCCAAGGCCGAGCCGGATGGTGGGTATCAGCGCCAGCGGTGGGAACAGGATGCCAAGCCCGATAGCTGGGAGTGCACGTGCGGCCAAAGGTCCGGCTGCCGGAAGAACACTCGGATGTTTCAATGTACCGCCTATGTCGATGGGCGTTGAGAAGGAGCCGATTGAGAAATGTGTGGCCTCGGTACGCAATGCCAGGTCCAGCGTTTCGTCGGTGAGGTTCGCGGTACCGGAGCCCAATATATTCGCCTCGGGTGTTGCCAACAAGAACGCCTTTGTTTTCATCTGTCCGTTATTCAACGTGAAATCCGATACAAGGCACTGAATGGTCGTTTGTCGCGGTACGCCAAGTGCCGAGAGCACGGCGTCACCCATCTGAAGGCCCGCGAGATCGACAAGCAATGCGCTCACATTTCCGCCATGGTTCATGAATAATTGCATATGTCCATTGCCGTGTCCCAGCATGGCCGCGAGGGAGTTCCCCGTAGCGGTCAGATGCGCGCCGCCGCCGACAATTCCGTTTCCCGCGAAACCGTTGGTGGCAGCCATGATCCGCGCCAGCGGTAATTGCCGGGCGGTGATATTGGCGGTGGTATGCAACACGCCCCCCACCGGCAACAAATCCACATCGCTCGCGATTGTCCCGGTTCCGACCGCGAAATTGAACGGGTGAAGTGTAATCCGGCCATTCTCGATCGAGAGATCGGCGACCACATTATCGAGCGGAACATTTTTGTTAATGATATGCTCGCCGTGATAACGCACCTCGAAATTTGCAACGGTCAGGTGGGGCAGGCTGATTGGCGTGTCCGGAAGTAATTTCGACCTTGCCTCGGCCCGCTCAACTTTGGCGATTGTTTCATGGTCTTGCCCAGGTGTATTGGTTGTCCCCGGTTGAGCCCCCAGAAAGCCCGCGAGGTCGGTAAGGTTAACCTGCCTTGATGTCAGAACGGCCGTGACCAAAGGACGTGCCCCGGCGGGGCCAGCGGTGTAGGTTATATTGCCTTCGAGATCACTGGAGCCGATCCGGCCTTTGAAGTTATGAAAGCTGATGGTTCCCTTTGTGTAGTCCAGCTGGCCGTCGATGTTGTATGGCGGGGTAGCGGGCAGGGGAATGCCGCTTAGCGCCGATAGATCCGACACATCCTGACCGGCGAGCGCCAATTTCAGATCGGCCCCGCCCAGAGTTAATGGCCGGCTGATGGTGCCGATGAGCGATATGGTCGTGGCGCCGTTGCTGAGGTGAAAATTCACCGGATAGGGTTGTGCTGTATTACGAAGCGACAGCAAGGCCCCGCCAACAAAGTTAAAAGCAATCGGCTGCCCGTTATACAGCCCCTTTGCGTTAGCCGTAATTTCGTCTCTGGTCGCGCCATTTGTTGCGGCGCGCGTATCAATGCGTATTCTTATATCGGTTTTTGACGCGGCGGCAATCATGCTCGCCTCGCCATTACGGATTTGGAGTGTCCCGATCTGAACAGGCTTGCTGTTGCCAGCGGTTTTTTTAAAATGAAGGGTGTAATTATTCTGGCCTGCGCCAAGCTGCCGGAGGTTGAGTGTGGGGTGGTCGAGCAGGATCCGGGTCAATACCCATCGCTGGTGATGAAGATACGCCATGACGTTGATATCAATCGTCAGCCGGGCAATGCTGGCCAAATCACCGGAACCGGTAAAGCCCTTCGGGTCTGCAATGACGACATCAGTTGCCGTGATCCGGGTTGTGCCCCCGAGGTCGACGCGGAGATGCTGGAGACTCACGTCACGACCAAGCGCCTCTGATGCTTGCGTTTCGGCGAGTGGACGGAACCAATCCCAGTTCCAGAACACGATCAGCAGGGCGAACAACAACGCCACGCCGAGCAAGATCACCCGGCCGATATGATGCTCAGTCCGCAAGACATGGCCCGGTGACGGCAATTAATTTAGCTTTCACGAGAAATATTTAGGTCTCGGATATGATCTCGCGAGGATACCATAACAAGGCAATTTTTCAGTGTTTTGCATGTCCATCTCGGGTGCTTCATGCCTATGAAACTAACGCCGCGCCGCGATGATCAGGCCGAGTGTAATAGCCTCAGCAGTCACGGCAGCCATCGCCGCCAACAGATAAACGGCCGGGTAGCCCGCCCTTCCAATGATAAGGCCTGCCGCCGGGCCCGTAGCACCCAGGGAAATATCCAAGAACACGGTATAAAGC
>JAQNCU010000031.1 GCA_029077775.1 Acidocella sp.
GCGACCATCGCACCTTTGATCGCCACGCCTTGCCCAAGGATTTTACGCGCCACCGCGCCTGCGGCCACGCGCATCGCGGTCTCCCGCGCGGAGGACCGCCCGCCGCCGCGCGGGTCCCGATGACCATATTTCATGTCATAGGCCACATCCGCGTGGCCCGGGCGGTATTGTGCCGCGATATTCGCGTAATCCTTCGACCTCTGGTCGGTATTCTCGATGACCATGGAAATCGGCGTGCCGGTCGTCCGGCCCTCATACACGCCGGATAAAATCTTGACCGCATCGGGTTCCTGGCGCTGCGTGGTGAATTTTGATTGTCCGGGGCGGCGACGGTCCAGAAAGGGCTGGATATCGGCCTCCGAGAGCGCAATCCCCGGCGGCGTGCCATCCACCACGCAGCCAATCTCTGGCCCATGGCTCTCGCCCCAGGTGGTCACCCGAAATAAATGCCCGAACGTGTTATGCGACATCAGTCATTGACAACGGTGATATCGGGCGCGTTCGGGTTCTTCATGCCCACGGTATGGTATCCGCAATCAACATGGTGCACCTCGCCGGTCACACCCTTTGAGAGATCGGACAACATATAAAGCCCCGCGCCGCCAACTTCCTCCAGCTCCACGTTGCGCTCCAACGGGGCGTTATATTTGTTCCACTTCATGATATAGGTAAAATCCCCGATGCCAGACGCCGCCAGGGTCTTGATCGGCCCGGCGGAAATCGCGTTCACCCGGATCTGGCTTGGCCCCAGATCCGCTGCCATATAGCGCACGGATGCCTCAAGGGCTGCCTTAGCGACACCCATGACATTATAATGCGGCACCACACGCTCCGCCCCCAAATATGAGAGCGTCAACAGCGACCCGCCTTCGCTCATCATCGCCGCCGCCCGCTGGCCCACCGCCGTGAATGAAAAACACGAGATGTCGAGCGCCTGCAAAAACGCCGCGCGCGGCGTGTCGACATACCGGCCCCGCAAAAAATTCTTATCCGCAAAGCCGATCGCGTGGACCAGAAAGTCGATTTTTGGCCATTTGCCAGCCAGCGCGGTGAAAGCCTGGTCCATCGCCTCGTCGCTCGTCACGTCGCATGGCACCAGAAAATCCGACCCGATGGAGGCCGCCAATGGCCGCACACGTTTCTCCAGCGCCTCACCCTGATAGGTAAACGCCACCTCGCCACCCTGGGCCGCCACCGCCTGCGCAATCGCCCACGCGATCGAGCGGTTATTCGCGACCCCCATGACCAGCCCCCGCTTGCCCTGCATCAGAGTCCCCTTGGGTAATGGGGTCTGGCTTGCGGTATCGGGCATCTTGTCTATCTCCGTTCAGGCTTACGAGATCAGAGAGGTTGGTGGCATAGACTGCCACAGCCGATCAAGTGCCACACATTGCCGGAGTGCCCCACGTGAACGATCAGGTCTTTCTAACATTTGGCAACTGGCTCGCCGAGGCTGAGGCCAGCGAGCCTAATGACCCCAATGCGATGACACTCGCCACCCTCTCGGGGCACCGCCCCGCCGCGCGCATCGTGCTGCTAAAGGCCTGGGATGAAAGGGGCTTTGTGTTCTACACCAACCTTGACTCCCGCAAATCGACCGAGATCAAGGCCAACCCGCACGCCGCTTTATTGTTCCACTGGAAATCGCTGCGCCGCCAAATCCGGATCGAGGGGGCGCTTGCTCTGGTCCCGGATGACGAGGCCGACGCCTATTACGCCACACGGCCACGCGGCTCGCGCCTGGGTGCCTGGGCCTCGGCACAATCCCGCCCGCTCGAGTCGCGCGCGGTGTTTGAGGCCAGGCTCGCCGCCGTCGCCGTCGCCTATCCCGGTGCCGACATCCCCCGCCCGCCTTTCTGGTCCGGCTGGCGGCTCACGCCGGATTATTTCGAGTTCTGGCAGGACAAGGAATATCGCCTGCATGACCGCCAGGTGTTCACGCGCACAGCATCAGGCTGGGATCATATGATCCTATTCCCGTAAATCATTTTTCAGCGTCAGCGCCCGCGCATAGACCATTTTTTTCGCAAGGCCGGTGGCGGTGCTCACGGCATTAACGGCGTCTTTCATGCTCATCGCCGCCAGGGCCGCCGCCAATGCCGCATCCAATGTGTCAGCGCTCGCCACCTCCACGGCCGCCGGGCCAATCACCACGGTGATCTCCCCGCGCGCCGCCTGGGCCGCGTAATGCGCCGCAAGATCAGGCAGCGTGCCGCGCCGTATTTCCTCGAAATGTTTCGAGAGTTCCCGGCACACGGCGGCTTGCCGGTCCCCAAAACCCGCCGCCGCATCCGCCAGAAACGCCGCGAGCCTGTGCGGTGCCTCATAAAAAACCAGGGTGGCGCGCAGCCCGGCGGCCTCCAGCCCGCGCAGCCGCGCCATCTCGGCCGTCCGCGCGCCGGCCTTCACGGGCAGGAACCCGTGGAACAAAAACGGATGCGGCGGCAGGCCGGACAGGGTCAAGGCCAGCACCGCCGCATTGGGCCCTGGCACGGCGCTGACCACCAGCCCGGCATCGATCGCCGCGCGCACCAGCCGGAAGCCAGGGTCGGAGACCAAAGGTGTTCCGGCATCGCTGATCAGCGCGAAACGCTTACCCTGGGCCATCTCCGCGATCAGCCCTGGCACCCGGCTGCTCTCATTATGGTCGTGCAGCGCCACCATCCGGGTCTTGATCCCATAGGCGCGCAGCAGCACCGCACTCGTCCTGGTATCTTCACACAGCACCGCATCGACAGCGTTTAAGGTATCACGTGCTCTGTTTGAGAAATCCTGCAGGTTGCCGATTGGCGTGGAAACCAGCACAAGGGCGGCCAATGCCGCCGTGTGCAGTCCGGCAGAGGAGGGCCCAGGCTTTGCTACAATTTCGTCTTCGTCGTCATCATCTTCGGTCATCATCGGCCCTCGTTTTAACGCTGGCGCTCCTTGGCTGCGCCGGTCAAGCCCCAGGCCCGGACCTTTATGGCGCGCTGCCCGCCATGCTCGGCGGCGCCCCCGACCAGGCGACGTCAATGGCTCTCGGCGCGGGCCCGGTAATCGGTAAAACGTCGGGTAATGTCGCTTTGCTTGTCCCGCTTACGGGCACGCTCGCCCCGGTCGGGCAGGTTCTGGTGAATGCCGCCAAACTCGCATTTCCAAATAATGCCAGCGGCCCCAGCCTCGATATCCGTGATACCGGCGGCACGCCCCAGGGTGCCACAGCGGCGGCGCAGGCCGCCATCGCCGCCGGTGACGGCATTATCCTGGGCCCGCTCACCTCGGCTGAGGCGCATGCCGTCTCGCCGCTCGCACTTCAGGCGGGTGTGAACATGCTGCCCTTTACCAATGACAGTACGGTTGCCGCCGCAGGCGTATGGCCGCTCGGCATCACCCCCACCCAACAGGTCCAGCGCGTTTTGCAGGCCGCCGCCGATGCCGGGCGCACCCAGCTTGCCGCCTTGTTGCCTGACAGTGATTTTGGCCACCTGCTCGGCCAGGCGATCACCGCCGAGGCCAACAGTTTAAGCGAGCCCACGCCGCAAATTACCTTTTACGAAGCTGACTTCAACAGCGTGAACCGCGCCGTTGATCAGCTATCGGATTTCGCGGATCGCGGGCAGGGGATCGAGAGCGAAATCAAGGCCGCGCAAGACCTCGGCACGCCAGCCGGGCGGGAGCGTGCGCGGCAATTGCAACACCAGCAAATTCCCCCCCCCGCCTTCAACGCCCTGTTCATCGGCGCCACCAACGGCGACACGCTGGCGGAACTCGCGAATTTCCTGCCTTATTACGATGTAACCGCGCCGCAGGTGCAATTTCTCGGCCCCACGCTCTGGTCTACCATCGCCCCGCAAATGGCGACGCAATCGGTTCTGCGCGGTGCGCTGTTCGCCGCACCGGACCCGGCCAGCGCCACTGCGTTTGATAGCCGCTATGCCGCCGCCTATGGCGCGCCGCCGCCCGCCATCGCCGATATCGGATTCGATGCGGCGGCCATCGCCCGCCTCGCTGCCGCCAATGGTGGTTACACCAGCACCGTCCTCACCGCCCCGGCGGGGTTTACAGGCACCGATGGTCTGGTGGTGCTCCAGCCAGGTGGCGGCGTGCAGCGCGGCCTCGCGGTGTTCCAGATTGCGCCTGGCGCGCCGGTGATCACCTCGCCCGCGCCAACACAGCTCAACACCCCGGAAAGCTGACGCGCGGGTTATGAACGACCGCCAATCCCGCGCAGGCGCGGCGGCCATTGCCAGTTTTCTGGCTCTGGCCGCGATGCCCAGCCTGGTCTTCGGCGTGCTCATCGCCGTCCATGATCTGTCTGTCCGGCCCGGCTTGCGCGCCTGGGCGGCCTGCACCATCGCGGCCTGTTGCGCCGGGCTGCTGCTGGGGCGCGATATCGGCGTCATGACCGCGCTCATCCGTGGCCTTGCCGCCAACCCCGCGGCGCGGCCCGCGCGCCTCATGGTACCCGGCATGGCGTCTCTGGGGCGGGAGGCGCGGCATTTGCTGCGTGCCGAGCGCCTGGGCCGCACCCGTCTGGCCAACAGCGCGGCCGAGGACCGCGCGCTGGTTGAACGCCTGCCGGACCCGCTGATCAAACTCGACGGCGCGGGTAACCCGGTCTGGCGCAATGCGAGTGCTGCCGCCATTTTCGGTGCGGAGACAGCGGCCCTGCTCCGCCACCCGGATCTGCGGGCGGCGCTCGCGCAGGCGCAGGCCGGTGGCGCGCCCGTGCGCCAGGGTATCACCACCGCCGCCCCGGTGTTGCGCGACCTCGATGCCACGATCATTCCGGTCGGTGGCCCGGTCTATCTGCTGCTGACAGACCGCACGCGAGAGCGCGCGCTGGAAAAAATGCGCGCCGATTTTGTCGCCAATTCCAGCCATGAACTGCGCACCCCGCTGGCCAGCCTGATCGGCTTTATCGAGACCCTGCGTGGCCCGGCGGCGGATGATCCTGAGGCCCAACAGCGTTTTCTCACCATAATGTCTGAGCAGGCCGGGCGCATGCAGCGCGTGATCGCGGATTTGCTCAGCCTCTCGCGGATCGAAATTTCCGAGCACCAACCACCGCAGGACAGGCTGGCTTTGCCCCCGCTGCTGGCCCGCCTGATCGCCGGGATGGAGCCGATGCTCACCGCCGCCGATACGCGTATCGACGTCACGATCGACGAAACCCTGCCCGAGATCCCGGCGGATGCCGACCAACTCGCGCAATTATTCACCAATTTGTTCGACAACGCGATCAAATACGGCAAACGCGGCGGCCGCATAAAACTCCATGCCCGCGCCAGCACCGGCGATGATCGTTTCGCCGGCGGCGGTGTCCTGGTCAGCGTGATCGATGACGGCCCTGGTATTCCGCGCGAACATATCCCCCGCCTGACCGAGCGTTTCTACCGCGTCGATAAAGGCCGCTCGCGCGCTGTCGGCGGCACGGGCCTGGGGCTCGCCATCGTCAAGCACATCGTCAACCGCCATCGCGGGCGGCTGTTGATTGAAAGCACCGAGGCCGCGGGTACCAATTTCACGGTCTGGCTGCCCAACTGAGATTGACTTGGCGGCGTGTCCACCGCCTATTACCCGCAGACCCGCACAGACGGGCCCAAAAAAAGGCAGAGGAAACGAACATGGCTTCAGACAGCGCGATCCGCCGTGCCTGCCGCGACACGATCGGGGATTCCATCGCGCGCGCGGCCGCCCGTTTCCGGGGCAGAACCGCGTTGCGCTTCGCGGACCGGTCCTGGCGTTATGATGATCTGCATCGCGTTACCGACCAGATCGCCGCGCATCTCTGCGCCCAGGGGCTGGCAAAAGGTGACCGCCTCGTCGCCTATGGCCGCAATTCTGATCATTATCTGCTCGCCTGGCTCGCCTGCTGCAAAGCCGGGATCATCCATGTCCCGGCGAATTACGCGCTCTCTGCCACGGAACTCTCCTATATCATCACGCAATCCGGCGCGCGTTTTGTCTTGTTCGATGACAACCTGGCAGAGACGGTCGCCGCCGCAGCGCCACCTGCGCACCGCCCGATGATGTGTCGGATGATGACATCGCGCAAATTCTCTACACATCCGGCACCACGGGCACACCAAAAGGCGCGGCCCTGACCCACCGCGCCTTGCTATCGGAATATGCCAGTTGCATCATCGGCATGGGGTATACCGAGGACGAGATTTTTCTCGGCGCCCTGCCGCTTTATCACAGCGCGCCGATGCACGCTTTCGCCATGCCGTTGCTGCTGACGGGCGCTGAAATCCTGCTCATGGAATCCCCGGTCCCCGCCATCTGCCTGGAACGGATCGCGCGCGACCACGTCACCTCGATGTTCTGCCCGCCAACCGTCTGGATCAGCCTGCTGCGCCATCCGGATTTCGCCACGCGCGACCTGAGCAGCCTGAAAAAAGCCTATTACGGGGCGGCGATCATGCCTGTGCCGGTGCTCCAGGAATTGCGCGCGCGCCTGCCCGGCATTCTGCCCTTTAATTGCTACGGCCAGAGCGAGATCGCCCCGCTCGCCACCATCTTGCAACCGCATGAGCATGACGCCCGCCCGGCCTCGGTTGGCCGCCCCGTGCTGAATGTCGAGACCCGCGTGGTCGATCTCAACATGCAGGACATGCCGCCCGGCAGCCATGGCGAGATCATCCATCGCTCGCCGCACCTCATGCGCGGCTATTGGGACAAGCCGATTGAGACTGCCCAGGCGTTCGCAGGCGGCTGGTTTCATTCCGGGGATGTCGGGTATTTCGATGCCGAGGGGTATCTTTATATCGTCGATCGCATCAAGGACGTGATCAATACCGGCGGCGTCCAGGTCGCCAGCCGCGAGGTTGAGGACGCGCTGTTCACCCATCCGGCCATTGCCGAGGTCGCGGTGATCGCCATTCCCGACCCGAAATGGATCGCCCATGCCAGCCAATGCCTCGCACCTTATAAGCGCCCCAAGCAGATTTTTTTCACCGATGCGCTACCCAAAAACACCGCAGGCAAATTGCTGAAACGGCAATTGCGTCTGGAATATGCTGGCACGGCATCCGCTGTTCTGGGCATCGGCCCATGAGCACTGCCCTTAATGTCCCGCCGCCGGACTTCATGAATGATGAGGACATCCGCATCTTCGCGGACATGGTCGGTGCGTTTTTCAAACGGCACGCCCCGCCCACGCGCACCAAAGCGTGGCGCGCCGCCGGGCAGGTGGAGCGCGCCTTCTGGACCGAGGCCGGGCAGGCCGGTCTGCTCGGCCTTATGGTGCCCGCCGCCTATGGCGGCCCCGGCGGGGATTTGCGGCATGAAATCATACTGGTCGACGCCCAGGCCCGCCACGATGTCGATGGCTTCGCCGCCTCGCTGCATAACGTCATCATCACGCCCTATGTCATCGACTATGGCACGCATGAGCAAAAACAACGCTGGCTGCACAGGCTGGTCAATGGCGACCTTATCGCCGCCGTCGCAATGACCGAGCCTGATGCCGGCAGCGACCTCCAGGCCATCCGCGCCACCGCGCTGCGCGATGGCAATGGCTACCGCATCAACGGCCAGAAAACCTATATTTCCAATGGCCAGTTGGCGAATTTCATTGTCGTCGTCGCCAAAACAGACCCGGCGGCGCGCGGCCGGGGCATCTCCCTCCTGGTTGTGGAAACAGACCAGGCGGAGGGCTTTCGCCGTGGTCGCAACCTCGACAAGGTCGGGCAGGACGCTGCGGATACGTCCGAACTGTTTTTCGACAATGTCTGGGTCCCGGCGGAAAACCTGCTCGGCCTGACCGAGGGCCAGGGTTTCGCGCAATTAATGGGCCAGCTTCCGCGTGAGCGCCTGATCATCGCGGTGCAGGCCGCCGCCGAGATGGAGCGTGCGCTTGAGGTGACACTCGATTTCGTCCGACACCGTAGAGTCTTCGGCCAGGCGGTGCTGGATTACCAGAACACGCAATTCCGCCTCGCCGAATGCAAAACGCTCGCCACCATCGCGCGCGTTTTTGTCAATCATTGCATCGGCCAGGCGCTGGCAGGCACGCTTGATGACAGCACCGCCGCCATGGCGAAATACTGGACAACCGATACACTCTGCAAAATCGTCGATGAGTGCCTGCAACTGCATGGCGGTGCCGGGTACATGAACGAATATCTGATCGGGCGCATGTACCGTGATGCCAGGGTATCGCGGATCTATGGCGGCACCAACGAGATCATGAAAATCCTCATCGCGCGCGGACTGTAGCGGCCCGCCGATAACGCGCGGCACGGCAGAATTGACACCAGCCGACACTGTGCGGGATGTTCGATGAAAATTCATAATCGGGGGAAATGCCCATGTCATCAGTGTCATCAATGTCATCAATGTCATCAGCCTATATCGTTGCTTGCGCCCGCACCGCCGGTGCCAAACGTGGCGGCAAGCTCGCGGGCTGGCACCCGGCTGACATGGCCGGGGCGGTTCTGGATGCCCTGGTCACGCGCTCAGGCATCGACCCCGCCGCCATCGAGGACGTGATCATGGGCTGCGTCAGCCAGGCGGGCGAGCAGAGCTTCCATATCGGCCGCAACGCCGTCATGGCGTCCAACCTGCCAGACAGCGTGCCCGCCGTCTCCATCGACCGGCAATGCGGCTCCTCGCAACAGGCCATCCAGTTCGCGGCCCAGGCGGTGATGTCCGGCACCCAGGACGTGGTGATCGCCGCCGGGGTTGAGAGCATGACCCGGGTGCCCATGGGCTCCCCCATTGCGTTGTTCGCCAAAGCTGGCATCGGCACGGGCCCGTTTTCACCCCGCATCCTCGACCGCTACGGTGTCGCCGGGTTCAGCCAGTTCACCGGCGCGCAGATGATCGCCGATAAATACGGTTTCTCGCGTGAGGACCTTGATATTTTCGCGCTGGAGAGCCACCGCCGCGCCGCCGCCGCAACGCAAGGTGGCGCGTTCGCGCATGAAATCCTGCCGCTGCGGATTGATGATCACGGCACCATGCACGCCACCGATGAGGGCATCCGGGCGGAGGCCACGCTCGAATCTATCGGCGCTGTGAAATTATTGCAGGAGGGCGGCAAAATCTCAGCCGCGAATGCCAGCCAGATCTGCGACGGTGCCTCGGGCGTATTGGTCGTCAGCGAACGCGCGCTGAAACAACACAGCCTCACGCCGCTGGCGCGCATCCACAACCTTACCGTTACGGCGGGTGACCCGGTGATCATGCTCGAAGAACCCATCCCCGCCACCATCCGCGCCCTTAAGCGCGCGGGCATGAGTATTGATGACATCGACCTCTATGAGGTGAACGAGGCTTTCGCCCCTGTTCCCCTTGCCTGGTTGCAGGCACTCGGCGCCGACCCCGCGAAGCTCAACGTCAATGGCGGGGCCATCGCGCTCGGCCATCCGCTCGGGGCCTCGGGCACCAAGCTCATGACCACGCTCATCCATGCCCTGCGCGCGCGCGGCAAACGCTATGGCCTGCAAACCATGTGCGAGGGCGGCGGGATCGCCAATGTCACGATCATCGAGGCGCTTTGAGAGCTCATGCCCGGCCCGCTCACCGGCATCCGCATCCTTGAATTCGCCGCCATCGGCCCAGGGCCGTTTTGCGCCATGCTGCTGGCCGATATGGGCGCGGATATCCTGCGCATCGACCGCCCGGCACCAGCCCTCGCCCCCGCCGACATCTCAGCGCGCGGCCGCGCCTCGCTCGCGCTCGACCTGAAAGACCCATCCGCCATTGCCACCTGCCTTGGCATCATCGCGCATGTCGATGTCCTGATCGAGGGGTTCCGCCCCGGCGTTATGGAGCGTCTCGGCCTTGGCCCGGATGCCGCACTCACCATCAATCCCCGCTTGATCTATGGCCGCATGACCGGCTGGGGCCAATCCGGCCCGCGCGCCCATACGGCGGGGCACGACATAAACTACATCGCTTTATCCGGCGCGCTGGACGCTATCGGCGATGCCGCCGCCCCTGTCCCGCCGCTCAATCTGGTCGGCGATTACGGTGGCGGCTCGCTCTACCTCGCCATGGGCATCGCCGCTGCCTTGTATGAGCGCACAATCTCCGGCCAGGGCCAGGTGATCGACGCCGCGATCATCGATGGTGCCGCCTCACTCATGAGTGTCTTTCACAACCCGGCGGCTTTTGGCCTCGCTTCGGCCACACGCGGTGCGCATATGTTAAGCGGGTCGGCCCCGTTTTATGGTGTCTATCGCTGCGTTGATGGCAATTTCATTTCCGTCGGCGCAATTGAACCGCAATTCTACGCCTTGTTCCTGCGCATCCTTGGCCTGGCCCCGGATGCCCTGGGCGGCCAGCACCACAGGCCAGACTGGCCTGCCAGCCGCGCCCGCCTTGCCGCCCTGTTCGCCACCCGCACGCGGGATGAGTGGGCGGCGCTTTTTGCGGGCACCGATGCCTGTGTCGCCCCGGTCCTCACCCTGGCGGAAGCCGCCGCCGATCGGCATATCCAGGCGCGCGAGACCCTGGTGCCTGAGGCCGGATATTCCCGCCCGGCCCCGGCCCCGCGGTTTTCCCGCAGCCAGAGTGAAGCCAAAACCGGCTATGCCAAAACCGACGAGGGTGGTGCTGCCCTGCTGGCCCGTTGGGGCATCGCGACTGGCCCCGATGCGGCAAATATCAGCGCGGCGCCATCCGGATCGCCCCATCCAGCCTGATGGTCTCGCCGTTGAGCATCTGGTTGCGGATAATCGCCTCCACCATCTGCGCATATTCCTCGGGCCGCCCCAGACGGCTCGGGAAGGGCACCTGCGCGCCCAGGCTGAGCTGCGCATCTTCGGGCAGGCTTTGCAACAAGGGTGTCAGGAACAGCCCTGGCGCGATTGTCATCACCCGAATGCCAAGCTGCGCCAGATCCCGCGCCACCGGCAATGTCAGGCCGACCACACCGGCCTTGGAAGCCGCATAAGCCGCCTGGCCGATCTGCCCGTCATAGGCTGCCACGCTGGCGGTGTTGATGATCACGCCGCGCCCTTCCGCCTGCGGCTCGACACTTGCCAGACGTGCTGCGAATTTCGCCAGCACGTTGAACGTGCCGAGAAGATTAACCGCGATGACCTGAGTGAACCCGGCCAGAGGGTGAGCCTTGCCCTCGCGGTCTACGGTCTTGCGCGCGCTGCCGATGCCAGCACAATTCACCAGCACCCGCCCCACGCCATGCGCCTCCTCCGCCCTTGCGATCGCCGCGGCAACCTGCGCCTCGTCGGTTACGTTCACCGGGAAAAATACGCCGCCGATCTCCTTTGCCACCGCCTCGCCCTGGGCGGTGTTCATATCGAAGATTGCTACCTTCGCGCCGAGATGCGCCAATAGCCGCGCCGTCGCCGCGCCCAGCCCGGAGGCCCCGCCCGTGATAACCACCGCCGTGCCGTTGATCTCCATGTCCCATGCCTCCGTTATGATTTTTATGTGCTGCTAACCCGCCCAACAAATCACCAGTTGTTCAGCGATTCCCGTAAAATACGGTCCAGCACCCCCGGCGTTACCGGCTTCGGAGCCCCCGCCAGTAATCTCTGCTGCTTCATCGCGCCGTCAATGATCGCCGGGATATCCGCCTCCCCATACCCCAACGCCGCAATCCCCGATGGTGCGCCCACGGCCTTCATCATATCGATTATGGCGCGCGGCAGGCTTTCGGCGTCGGGCTCACTTATCTCATGGCCGCGCAGCAGGCGCGCCGCCGTGATATGTTTTTCCGGACACGCATCATACGTATACCGGAACGAAGCCGGCGCGGTCACGATCACCGAATAGCCGTGCGGCACAAACCCATGATCCGCCGCATATCCAGGCGCGTGGTAAATATGGCGGATGCCCGCGATAGGGTACGCGCATGAATGCGGAATATGCACGCCCGCGGTGCCAAAGCCGATGCCCGCCATCGTCGCCCCCAGCATCATGGTCCCGCGCGCCTCGGTATCATTCCCGTCGCGCACGGCGCGTGCCAAAAATGTCCCGCTGAACTCGATGGCCTTCAGCGACCAAATATCTGCCACCGGGTTGCTCCCCTGATAGGGCGGTCGCTCATCCGGCGAGGCCGGTCGCGGGCGTTCATTGAACGGCTTCGAGATATAACTCTCAATCGCATGGCACAGCACATCAAGCCCGGCGGCAGCCGCCACGCCGCTTGGCGCCGCGCGGGCAAGCTCGGGGTCCACAATGGCCAAACTCGGGCGCATATATCGGTGCGAGATGCCGGTTTTTAAGTGCATCTCTGGAATGTCCAGAATCGCCACGGTCGTCGCCTCAGATCCCGAACCCGATGTCGTCGGCAGGCATATCAGCGGCTTCAGGGGTGAGGCAGGTTTTTTGCCCAGGCCAATCGGCGGGTTGACATAATCCATAATCTGCCCGCCATGCACCGAGATCAAATTGGCCACTTTCGCGGTATCGATCGTCGAGCCCCCGCCCAGCGCCACAAACCCATCCGCCGGGTGGCCTGCGCAAAAATCCACCGCCCTTTGCAGCGACCCGATGGTTGGTTCCACCCGAATATCCTCAAACCGCGTGAAGGCGACACCTGCTTTGGCCATAATCGCCTCGATCCGCGCAACCAGCCCCTGGGTGTGAAGCGCCGGGTCTGCGACCAACATGACACGCTTCAGCCCCAGGCGCGCAAGCTCCCAGCCCAGCTCCTCGGCGGCACCCGCACCGAATTTTAGCTGTGTTGCTTCGAGCGTAAAAACGCTCTCAAAACCGGACATTATTTCCACCCATAATCGTTGTGTGCATCATTCAGCCCCCGTGCCCATTGTCAATCGGGTGGCAGTCGCGCGCGGTTTCAGTTGTGGCTATACAATACGTTCATGCAACGATTCCGCCGTATGGACGGGCTGCGCGGGGCCCTGGCGGTTTATGTCATGCTCGCCCACGCGCTGCCCTTCACCAATCTGCCTCCCTGGTTTTGCGGGTTGTTTCATCACGGCGAGGCGGCGGTTGACTTGTTTTTCTGCCTGTCGGGCTTGGTCATCACGCAGTCGCTCACCCGCGCCGGGGGGCGGTTCTGGCCGTTCATCAGGGCCCGGTTGCTGCGGTTGATGCCGGTTTATATCGTCGCGCTGGCGCTTTCCACGGCACTCCTGCCCGGCAACCCCGCCGCCGGTATGCCTTGGGCGGCACCATCGGATGATGTGTTCTGGTCACCCGGCCTGCCGTCTTTTTTCATCTGGCATCTGGGCCTGCATCTGCTGCTGCTCCAGGGCGTGCTTCCGGCCTGCGTTCTGCCGTTTGCGTGGGAGAGTCTGCTCACCCCGGCCTGGAGCCTGTCGACCGAATGGCAATTCTACCTGCTCCTCGGGCTTGTGGCACCACGGCGAATGGCGCCGCTATGCCTCGGCCTGCTGACCCTGGGGATGGCCGACCACCTCATCATCCTGCCGCCTTGCTGGCAATTCAGCCGGGCGTTTCTGCCGGATGCAGCCCCCTATTTCGCGCTCGGCCTTGCCAGCATCGGCATCCTGCACGGGCCAGGCGCGGCGCGCCGGGTTGATTATGCGTTGTTTTTGGTCTGTCTGGTCTGCGCCTGCATGATCGGCTGGCATACGGCCCTTAACAAAGCCTTGCCCCCGCTGGTCTGGGCGCTCATCCTCGCGGTACAGCGCCATCCCGCCGGTGCGGTCCTCGAAACCCGACCGTTGCTGGCACTCGGCGCCATCTCCTATCCGCTTTATCTGATCCATGAGCCGCTGCAGCGGGCTTTGGCCATGCTCATTGCACCGATAGCCGCGGGCAGGGCAGGGGTGTTCACCCTCCTGTGGCTCCCTCTGGCGCTCATTATTCCTATCCTTGCCGCCGTAACGCTGCATTACAGCGTGGAGCGGCGATTCATGCAGCGGAGGGGTCTACCCGCAACACCGCCGGCCACATGAATATATTCAGAGTGAACTCAGAGCTTTTCCAGGCATCTTTCTGTCCGGCCGACAGTCTTGCGGATATTTGTCCCGGATGAGAAATTTGGCTGGCCCCGAAAATATTCCTGAAAGATTTCTGCGGCGGCATTCAAAAAAGGCACATGCCCGTGCTCTTCATTCTCAGACAAAAACCCTGCGAACTCCGCATAGATACGCACTGTTTTTTCAACATAAATATCGATTTGCGAAGCCCGGTTAGAGCCTTTCGGATTTGACGCAGATGCCACCTAAACCTCCGTTAATAAAAATTACAGCGTCGCAAATAAACGATGAACAATTGTTAATGTCAATGACAAAATGACCAAATTTAACATTAATTAGTACGCTAATACAAAAACTTTTTAGCGGCATGAAAAATATAGATTTAAATTATTTAGGCATTTAAAGGGGTAAACAACTCAGTTGGCATTTTGTCTGCGTCATTTTTGTGGTCGCCATAAATGCGTCCATCGCCATCATAAAAGTCATCATCATTACACTGAACAAATCCGTGGCCCCGCGTGAATCGTCTGTTTATACCAATCGCCGTAAAGGATGACACTTGGCATAACACTCTTTGCTGACGCGCGGCCGCCCCACCAGCCCCGCAGTATTATGCCAATCCGCGAAGACAGTGACACAT
>JAQNCU010000389.1 GCA_029077775.1 Acidocella sp.
CCCGGTCGCGTTCGCGCTCCCTCGGTTTGCCGCCGCCTTCGCGTGCTTCACGTGCCATTTTACCGCTACTCCTAGAAGTCGAGACCGCCCTCGCGGGCAGCCTCTGCCAGAGCTTTCACCCGGCCATGATAGAGATAGGACCCGCGGTCGAATACGACCTGGGTAACACCAGCATCCTTGCAACGCTCGGCGATCAACTTGCCGACTGCGGCAGCGGCGTCCTTGTCCGCACCGGTCTTCAAGGCGTTCTTCAGCTCCTTGTCCAGGCTCGAGGCGGCGGCAAGGGTCCTGCCCTGCGCGTCGTCGATGATCTGGGCATAGATATGCTTGCCGGAACGGAACACCGACAAGCGCGGGCGCCCACCGGATTTCTGCCGGAGCTGATAGCGAAGGCGCGCGCGGCGGCGGGCCTGCAGATCCAGATTGCTCGACATTACTTCTTCTTACCCTCTTTGCGGCGGATGGCCTCGCCCTCGAACTTAACACCTTTGCCCTTATACGGCTCGGGCGGACGCCAGGCGCGCAGCTCGGCGCAAACCTGGCCAACCTGACGCTTGTCCACACCCTCGACCTTGATCAGGGTCGGCTTCTCACAACTCACCTTGATCCCTTCGGGGATCGGGTAGGTAACGTCGTGGGAAAAACCAAGGTTCACCACCAGGTTCTTGCCCTGAACAGCCGCACGGTAACCGGTACCGGTAATCTCCAGGGTTTTAGAATAACCCACGGACACACCTTTTACCATGTTCGCGATGTTGGCACGGGTGGTGCCCCACATCATACGGGCCTGGGCTTCCTTGGTCTTGGGCGAAACGGAGACGTGATTGCCCTCCACCTTCGCTTCAACCAGTTCGGTCAGGGTGAGGTTCTGCTCACCCAGCTTGCCCTTGGCAGTGACGATATTGCCTGAGATGGCGACGGTAACGCCGGCCGGGATCTCAACGGGATATTTACCAACACGAGACATCTTGGCGCTCCCTTAGAACACGCGGCAGAGCACTTCGCCGCCAACATTGGCAGCGCGGGCTTCCACATCGCTCATCACGCCACGCGGCGTGGACAGGATCGACACACCAAGGCCGTTATAGACACGCGGCAATTCCTTGATCTTGGAATAGACGCGCCGGCCCGGGCGGGACACGCGGGAGATCTCTTTGATCACCGGCTGGCCCTCGTTATATTTCAGCTCGATACGCAACTGCGTGATACCGGTGCGAACTTCCTCGCGGGAATACCCGCGGATAAAGCCTTCGCGCTTCAGAACCTCGAGCACGTTGGCGCGCAAGTTAGACGCCGGCGCAACGCAGGAGGTCATCCGCGCGTGCTGAGCGTTACGAATTCGGGTAAGCATATCACCCAAAGGATCGGACATAGACATTCTGGTTTGCCCTTCCCTTACCAGCTTGCTTTGGTCACACCGGGAATCTGCCCGGTGCTCGCCAGCTCGCGGAACGCGATACGGCAGAGTTTAAACTTACGGTAATTGCCCCGGGCGCGGCCGGTCAGCTCGCAGCGCAGGCGGACCCGCACCTTGGCGCCGTTGCGCGGCAGTTGGGCGAGCTTGAGGCTCGCTTCAAAACGATCTTCAACCGGCAGCGTACGATCCATGATCGTTGCTTTCAGCGTGGCGCGCTTACCCTTATCACGGGCAGCCATATGCTCGCGCTTGGCGTTCCTGTTGACCTGCGATGTCTTAGCCATTCTCTAAAACCCCTCCGGAACCTGCTGGAACCCCCAGCCGTTTTCCAAAAACTTTGCCAAACCTGCTGCCCTACTTCGCGAACGGCAGGTTGAAACCTTTGAGCAGCGCCTTCGCTTCCGCGTCGGTTTTTGCACTGGTCACGAAGCAGATATCCATGCCGCGGACCGCGTCGACCTTGTCGTACACGATTTCGGGGAAAATGATCTGCTCTTTCACGCCCAGCGTGAAATTTCCACGGCCATCGAAGCCCTTATTCGCGGGAATGCCCCGGAAATCACGCACACGCGGCAACGCAATTGTCACCAGCCGGTCTAGAAATTCGAACATACGGTCGGCCCGCAGCGTGACCTTGGCGCCGATCGACAGGCCAGCGCGGATTTTGAATCCGGCAATCGCCTTCTTCGCCACCGTTTTCACCGGCTTCTGGCCGGCAATAAGGGTCAGCTCGGCGACGGCGGCATCCAGCTTCTTCTGGTCGCCGGCAGCTTCGCCGACACCCATGTTGATAACGATCTTCTCAAGCGTCGGAATCTGCATTTCGTTGGCGTAGCCGAACTCTTTTTTAAGTTCGGCGCGCACCACTTCACGATAATGCTGTTGCAGACGCGTCAGGGTTTTTTGTTCGCTCATTGCGGCCTCCTTCAGCCGTCAATCGCGCTGCCGCTCTTACGAGCGACACGCACTTTGCGGCCATCGTCCAACACCCGGAATCCAACCTTGGTCGGCTTGTCCGTGGCAGGGTCGATCAACGCCAAATTCGAAAGATGCACAGCGGCCTCGCGGGAGATGATACCACCCTCCTGGCCCGTGCGGCTTGGCTTGGTGTGGTGCTTGGCCAAAGCCACGCCCTGCACAACCGCCTTGTTCGCGGTTGGGCTTACGCTCAGCACCTCACCACGGGTGCCCTTGGAAGCGCCAGAAATCACCAGCACCTTGTCACCCTTTTTAATACGCGCGGCCATATTACAGCACCTCCGGCGCCAGGCTGATGATTTTCATGAACTTCTTGGCGCGCAGCTCGCGAACCACCGGCCCGAAGATACGGGTGCCGATCGGCTCCTGCTGCTTGTTGATCAGCACGGCCGCATTGCGGTCGAAACGGATCACGCTGCCATCGGGGCGGCGCACAGGGTATGCGGTGCGAACCACCACGGCCTGGTGAACATCGCCCTTTTTGACCTTACCGCGGGGGATCGCATCCTTAACGGACACTACAATCACGTCACCCACAGAAGCGGTCTTGCGCTTGG
>JAQNCU010000390.1 GCA_029077775.1 Acidocella sp.
AAACACGGGATGGTGTCACAATCCTCATAGGCCATGTCCAGCTCGCCATATTGCTTGGCCATGAGCGAGGGGCGCTTATCCCCCGGCCTGATGTATTTTTTCTCCTCGACCAGCGCGAAACGGTCCATTTTCGCCACGCCGTGGGAGACATCCATTTTTTTGTCCATGGCGATATGGGCGTGGTCCACATCATCGAGGTCGGCGGCATATTGCGCAGGGCCGATCCTGAAAGGGGAGATGATACCCATGCTGCCATCGGTGTTCTCGATCGGCTGGTAGAAGCCTGGGGTCTTATTCGCAGGCTGGCTGAACAGCCCGTCCGCGCCGGGGAAGGTGCCGAAATATGAATCGAAGGATCGGTTTTCCTGAAACAACACGAACACATATTTGACGTGCTGGCGCAGCAAGGCAATCTCGCGCGCCTGGCTGATCGCCGGTTCAACCGGCACCATCATCGCCCGCACGGAAGCGGGGCCTCCGGGCTGGGGCGTTATGGTCGCGGCGAAGGCGAGCGGTGCCTGAAGCAGCGACAGGGCGGTGCCGAATGCCACGCTTTGCCGCCAAAGGATTTTAAGACGCATGTTGGGTCTCCTCGATAATGACCGCAACCCTGGCGGCCCAATGGGCGTGCCCGGCCGGGGTGGCGACGCGGATTGGATTATCCCCGAGATCATAGGGCAGGATGACGTCGTGGCGGCGAGCCCCCATTTCATTTGCTCGCAAGCCGACCAGAAGCGAGCGCCGCGCGGTTATGGCATCGCAACGGCCCGCCACATAAGCGTCATGCATTTCACTTGGCTCCTGAAAGACGAATTCGTGGAGCGGGATTTTATGCACAGCGAAAAAATCCATGAGATGAAAATCCTCGGGCGACCCGGGCTCCACGCAGATTTCGGCATGTGCCAGCCCGGCGATGTCATGAATGCTCGACCCCGCAGGTACCATGATCGCCTGCTCGTCATTCGCGATCACCGGCCCTGTGACGTAGCCTTTCGGAATGTCCTGGGCGGGTAGAAAAATGGCGGCGCGCTGCTTGGTGGCGGGTGGCGTGTCGCTGTCTTGCAGAACCGGCGTGAAGCTGGCCCGCTCATTAAGCTGTGTGGCAAAACGCTGGCAGAGGGTAATCTCCAACCCAGCCCAGTGACCAGCCGCGTTGGGGTAGGCCAACCCTGGCGCGACCACGCCCCCGCAGATGAGGCGATGAGCCGATGCCGGAAGTGCTGCCAGCAACCAGACCAAGAAAAACAGATACTTCATGTCTGTTCTGTAGCCGCGCGTGACCAGATGAGGGAGGGGGGAATGGATGAAACATTTATGGCAAAGCGCCACGGCGTAGGCGCAGTTGATGCCGCGTGTCAGGGTTTCAACAGATAACGGTTACCGCCCGCGCGCTTGGCCAGGTACATTGTCTCATCGGCGTGAACAAGCAAGGTCTCAGGGTCGGAGAAGTCGAACGGGTTGATCGTACCCCCGATGCTGGTGTAGATATTAGCCGAAACGCCACCTTTTTCGCAGGTGAGATGCAGCGCCCTGACAACGCGTTCCAGTATAAGTTCGGCTTCCCGTGGGGTGTTCAGGTCTTCCAGGATGATGACGAATTCATCGCCGCCGAGGCGTGCCACCATGTCGGTCGTGCGGATCGAGTCCTGAATGTTGCGGGCGGCGCGGATCAGGATTTTGTCACCTTCGGCATGCCCGAACATGTCGTTCAGTTGCTTGAAACCGTCCAGATCCAGCACGGCGAGCACGAGTAGTGTTTGGTGCCTGACCGCACGCTTCTGAGCTTCGACGAGACGGACCATCAACATACGCCGGTTTGGCAGGCCGGTCAGCGCGTCGTGCAGCGACAAGGTCTGTAATTGCCGCTCAAGCTCCTCGCGGTAGAGTGACGCGCCGATGAGGGCGGCAAACAACTCAACGATGGTAAGCACTTGCGGATCTAGCGCGCCGGGTTTTTGGCGGATCCACGAGATGGCCACCGCGCCGACAAACCCGTGCGGCCCCGGCAAGGGAAACACGAGGTTCGACCGCAACCCAGCAGCGACAAATTCCGGCATCGCGTCCGGGCTGTTCGGGTAATCCTCGGTGAAAAGGAACCCGCCTGAGGCCAGCGCGCGCCCGGCCGTACCCTGGTCGGCGGGGAATTTGAATTTGGTGATGGTTTCCTGGTTTACGAATTCGAGCCCGTAAAACAATTTGTACCGAAGATAGCCCGGATCATCGAGAACGATCAGCGCCGCGCCGTCGGCATTCAACAGACGTGCAAGCCCGGCGGCGGATGATTGGAAAAATTCAGAAAACGCAAAAATTTTCAACAGCGAGGTTGCCGTTTGAACGGCTGCCCGCCATAAGCCGCTCTGATCATCAATCTGTTTAGTGTCTAGGCGAATGTCCAAATTCAAACGACCTATCGTGAATATTAGATAAAGCTGATACAAAACCTGGGGCTATGAGTAAAGAAAATCTTATTCCAACGGGCTATGGGTCTGGTTTTTTGCCTGATCTACCGCAAAAGCTACGTTTCAGCCAAGGTGCCTGGCCACCCAAGCGTGCTTGACTTGGACGCGCCGGTAAATCACGCTGATGAAATCACCTTAAGTAAAATGTTGTTTTGAAAATCGCGATTGTCCATTATTGGCTTGTTGGTATGCGCGGGGGCGAAAAAGTCGTCGAAGCGATGTGCGAATTATATCCCCAGGCTGATATTTTTACGCATGTTTATGATCCGGTGGCCATTTCTGAGACCATTAATCGCCATGTCATCAGAACAAGTTTTATACAAAAACTTCCCGGCGCCGCGAAGCATTATGGCCGTTATTTGCCGCTGATGCCTTTTGCGTTGGAATCATTTGATTTGCAGGCTTATGACCTGGTGATTTCAAGCGAGGCTGGCACCGCGAAAGATGTGATCACCAGACCAGACGCAGTACATATTTGTTACTGTCACTCA
>JAQNCU010000391.1 GCA_029077775.1 Acidocella sp.
GTCAAGATGATTGGATCCAAGTTCCCGCGCGCAATGGGTCTAGATTTCTCCGGAATCGTGGAAGAGACCGGCCCAGGCGTCTCGCATTTCCAGCCCGGTGATGAGGTCATCGGGTCCGTGTCCTACAAGGTGGGGGGCGCCTTCGCGACCCACGTCATTGCCTCACAGGAGTACCTGGTCAGGAAGCCTGCGAATCTGTCCTTCGCGGAAGGGTCATGTCTGCCTGTGGCCGGCGCCACAGCATGGGTTGGCTTGGTCCAATATAGCCATCTCGCGCCAGGCCAACGGGTCTTTATCAATGGAGCCATGGGCGCCGTCGGTCAAGCGGCTGTATCCATCGCGCGCGGCATAGGAGCGGCGGTGGTTGGCCGGGTGGGGCCACGCTCCATCGACAAGGCACAATCGCTGGGGCTCACCTCCTCACTCGACTACTCGAAGCCGTTGCCCGATTCGTTGGACGGCAGCTTCGATGTCGTACTCGATTGCAACGGCAGCCTGTCCGTTCGCGAGGAGGAAAGGCTCAGGAAGCCCACGGGCATGATCATTGATGTGGTGCCGTCCCCTTCCAAGTTTCTGAGAGCGCTGATCTCTCGCTCGCGCAAGGTGATCTTGATAGATCCGAAGGCAACGATCCTACAGTCCGTCGTGGATCTTGCGGCCGCCACGAAACTTTCCGTTCCGGTCGCCAAAATGATGTCCCTGGCCGAAGCGCCGGCAGTCATGGCGGCGCTCGAGCGTGGGGAGAGAATTGACGGCAAAGCGGTGATTGCGCTTTGAGTTGGGGGGCGATCTTAGTCCACAGAAAGTGCAGAAGGATCAACACTTTGGTTTAACATAATCACTCCCACTCAATTGTCTCCGGCACGTATAAGCTCTTGAATTTACGAGCCTTCTTGTCATGGTACGACGAACTTACCGTCAGATCTACCGCCAAAACATTCCGCTTGGGGGCGATAGAAGTCGATAGATGCCGAAAGGGTGCAGGTGCTTTGGCCGCCTTCCGCAGGTCACCTTGCCGATCACGATTCCTGCACCTTCTCCTGCAACCACACCTTGATCAGAGATTGATATGGCACATCTCGCGCGTTGGCAGCTGACTTTATAGAGTCAAGAAGATGCTGAGGAAGCCGCAATGAGATCGTCTGGGTAGACGGCTTCAGATTAGGAAGCACCGCCACCTGCGCTTTTTTCCAATCCATATACACCGTCGAGTCGTTCTTTTCCCAGAACGCTCTTTCCGCGGCCTCACTTGCAAATTTCGGAGTGGGCTTAAGACGCTTGTTCATAGATCACTCGCTCCTTCCGGTGCATATCCCTGGCCGATATCACCCGGATGAATTGCCCGGTGTCTCTCAGCGTAAAAGCAATGTGTAGTCGCCGCGCTTCGTTGGTCTTGCCGAGGGCATGAAAGCGCAGCTCTGCGTCGCTATGCCTCGGGTCGGGTAGAACAAGCAACGGCGCATTGAAAAAAACCTGCTCCGCCTCAGCCATTGAGACGCCGTGCTGGTCATTCTTTCTTGAGTAGCCCTCATCCCATTCGAAGCCAATGACTTTCGACAGGTCGGTCATCTCTGTATATTACCGTAATATACAGATCGATGACAACTTGCCGAGGGTCGCGGCCGCGCCGACCTGCAGTTCACAATCCTCAACCTATCAAAAGTAGCGGCGCTTCCATTACCCCGGCCAACGAGCGGTCAAAACTGACTCAGTCCCGGCGGTCGCCAGCATCCGCATAAGGACCACCAATCCGGGTACAAGGGTACGAGCATATAGGTAACTTTCACAACCTAACACTTAGGCTTTGCGCTAAGTGTTTGCTCGATGTATAGTCAGGTCAGTGACTTACTATTCCCGGAAGCTCAACGACGTCTTTCAGGCGTTAGCGGACCCCACCCGCCGTGCGGTGCTGCAACGTCTAAGCGAGGGTGCGGCCTCGACTCTTGAGCTCGCGCGTCCCTTCGAAATGGCGCTGCCGTCATTTACTCGGCATCTGAAAATGCTTGAGAAGTTCGGACTGGTAAAGTCAAAGAAATCTGGTCGCGTGAGGACGTATGAACTCGCCCCAAAGCGACTACAGGCCGTGGAGGACTGGATCCTGGAACGCCGGAAGCTCTGGGAGCGTCGCCTGGATCAGTTGGACGCATATCTGCTTACTATGAAGGAGGATGACCATGGGCAGTGAATCGGACTTGATCCTGGAGCGGATCGTTGACGTATCGCCTGAGCTGGTATTCAAGGCCTGGACAACACCGAAACATCTGATCCCATGGTTCTGCCCTAAACCCTACCGTACCACTCACTGTGAAATCGACCTGAAGCCGGGCGGAATATTCTTCGTGCAAATGGCGGACCCCAATGGCAACAAGCTCCCGTCGACTCCGGGCTGTTACCTGGAGATCGTGGCAAATCGCAAACTCGTATGGACCTCAGCGCTCGGGCCCGGTTTCCGACCCCACGATCCTTCAGTCGCTCCGTGGTTCTTTACGGCATCGCTCACGTTTGAACCGCACGGCAATGGAGGCTGTAAGTATTCTGCTACTGCTATCCACGCCACCAAGGAGCATGCCGCCGCACACGACAAAATAGGTTTCACCCACGGCTGGGCCATTGTGCTCGACCAGCTGGTGGAACACGTGAAAACCACTCCTATGGATTGAGGCGGTCACTGGTCGATCGCCCCGAGTCGGCCGACAGCTGCGGGCCGAGTGCGGGTGGCGTGGGTTCGAGTCGGGTTTTTGCCAGTTTCGCCCTGGTTTACGGGGTTCCGGATTGACCACGGCCCGTGGCAAACTCTGTAGGCAGCCTCCTCACTCCCACTCAATTGTCTCCGGCACCCGTAAGCCGCTGATTAGACTATATTTCCCAAATCGTTGCTGTATTTTTACCGTCAGATCTACCGACTAAAAATGTTGCTTGAGGGCGATAGATGCCGATAGATCCCG
>JAQNCU010000392.1 GCA_029077775.1 Acidocella sp.
GGACGATCAGGGTTTTCATGGCTGGGCTCCGAGGCTTTTGGGGTGGCTGAACGGCTTAGCCGAGTTTTTTGAGCATGGCGAGAAATTGCCGCCGTTCGGCCTGGGTAAAGGGGGCCAATGTGGCCTCGGTGATCTCCAAGCCGATGCCGATGCAACTGGCCGCGAGCGCCGTGCCCGCTGCGCTCAACGAGACAATGAGCATCCGCCCGTCATTCGGGTCCGGGGTGGTTTGCATCAACCCGCGCTTGGTCAGGCGGTTGACGATGCCCTTGATCGTGGCGCCGTCGGTGGCGATGCGGCGGCCAAGTTCGTTCTGGGAACAAGGGCCGTTCTGGTACAAGGTGATCAGCGCGGAGAATTGCGGTGGCGTGAGGTTGGCCGGGATCAGTTTCGTGAAAATACCGACATGGCGCTGCGTCGCGAGGCGGAGCAAAAACCCGATCTGCGCCCCCAGATCATAGGGCTTGGCGGTCAGCGGAGCCCGTCCTGGCCGATGATGTCATGGGCGGCGAGCCCGCCGGCGCGGGCGTGGATACGCCCACCCGTGGTCATGACCAAGGCCAGCAGCATCTCATCGGCGCGCGGCGCGTCCGGTATGCCGATCTCCATCGCATCGAAATGGCTGCGGACATAGGCAGCATTGATGTGGGTGATCGGCACATCCAGACGGGCGCCGGGCGCGCCGATTTTTTTCGTGGACGGGACAATCGCCTTGGCATCACCCAGCACGCCGCGCATGGCATAGCCGCCGGGCGCGTGCCAGAGCGCGCCGTGCTCAAGCTCCCCAGCACCGCCGATGATCGCGCCCTTGCCATACCCCTGGATGCGCCCCGGATCGCCGCCCAAAGCGGCCAACAGCCGTTGCGCCATATCGAGACCCAGGGGCTCAAGCTCTTTCATGAACATCTGTATATCTTCGACATATCGCCCGGCAAAGGGATTTTTGATGACCGCGAGGCAGGCGGCACGGTGTAATGGTTGTGCCGGTTTGGGGCCGTTTTCATGAAAAATCTCCTCGGTCTGCACCATGAATTTCCGGATGTCAGGCAATGTGCATCTCCATGTTTGAAGGCAGCGCGCAAACCATGCGGGACTCGTTACCAAGGAATAAGGCCGCCGCATTGATGAGCCCGCGGGCAATAAGCTCCTCAGCCCTGATCACACCGCGGCCCAGCGCAATGATGCAAGACGTGGTGCTCAGAGCGCCGACCCCGACTGTGACAAGGCGTTCACCCAAATCGCTCACCGGCGACAGGCTGGTGGCTGGAACACGCCGGATTTCAGCGTGGCCGGGCAGGTCCACGGCGTTGGCGATCATGGTGGCCGCCGCATCCGCCGCCGCCGCGTTCTGTGCCGTGACCGTAACGGCATCGGCGATGCCAAGGGAATGGCTGCGCCCGCGCCAGCCCGACGTGGCGATGCCCCGGGACTGACTATCGGCATCAATCGTCACGGTGCCGGCAATGGATGGCAGGTCCGGGCGGTTCACCATGCCAGCCGTAAAACGCTCACCATGGTTGAGATGCAGCGCGATATCGCCGCCATTATTGACAAAGGCGCGGCTGAGTGGCCCGGCTTCCAGCATGGCGGCAAGAATTTCATCGGCCACGGCGCCCGCGACTGCGGCCATCGGGGTGATAAAACGCGTGGTACTGAAGGGCCGCACCGCCTCGCTCATGCGCCGCGCCACGATGCCTGCGGGGGTTTGCGGCGCGGGGCGGCGCAGGATGGGCAACTCGTCACAGAGTTCATCGAGCACGTTGCGCATCCGGGCGATGGCACATTCATAGGCGCGCGCGATTTGTGGGGGCTCACCGAACGCCCGGATGATGAGGTCGGTCGGGCCATCCTGAAGGTGCAGGCGTTCACCATCCGCGAGCCAGGCGATGCGCAGACGGTTGCTCATGGTGATGGCCGGATGTCGGCGATCGGTCTGACCACATCCATATGGCCGCCCAGCCGCTCATAAGCCGCGCGGGTCATGGTGAATTCAACCGGGGCAACCAAGGCCGGCGTGGGCACATAGCCAAAGGCGTTTTTCGGCAACCGGGCAACATCGACCATAAAGGTGATGCCGCCGCCGGGCCACACATACACCGGCGCGCCGCCGCAGGTCACGCGGGTGAGCGAGGCGGCGACGGCGTTGGTCAGCAGCACCGGGTTCTCCGTAACGCCTGAGCGCAACGACCCCCCTGCCCCGGCCATGAACAGCACCGAGCATAAAGCGGGTTCGCAATTATCGCGGATCAGCGCCACCGCGCTCTCAATCGCGGGGGGCATGTCCATCGGCACGGGGGTCAACGCCGCATCGAGCTCAAAATACGCGGCGTGGTCGCCGGTGGTGCTGACCATGAGTAACCGCAAGCCAGGCCATGCGCGTTTCGCCGCGAACGGGCCGAGGATCATGCGCGGGTCCGAGATATCGGTGCCGCCCCAGCCTATGCCGGGGGAGGCGACCTCGAAATATCGCCCTGGGGTGGAGCGGCGGCCCTGGATGCGGATTCCGGTCTCGGGCACGTCGAGCAGTTTACCGGCCTGATGCTCCGAAAGCACACCGGTGATATGGTCATCGACCACCACCACCTCATCGACCAGACCCAGCCATTGCCGGGCAAACATGCCAATGGTGGCGGAACCGCAGCCGACACGCATCCGACGCTCAGGCACGCCATCGATGATCGGGGCGGCGTTGGCCTGCACGATGATGGTGGCCCCACCCTCGATAACCAGTTCCACGGCCTCGCCATTGCAGACCGCGAGCAAGGTCTCGCAGGTGACGCGCCCGGATTTTTTGCCCGAGCCCGTGAGATGATGCACGCCCCCCAGCGCCAGCATCTGCGAGCCATATTCAGCGGTGGTGACGTGGCCGACAGGCGCCCCCTGCGCGCGGATGATGGCGCGTTCAAGGCCCAGATGACGGTCAGTGTCGACC
>JAQNCU010000393.1 GCA_029077775.1 Acidocella sp.
GAGCCCCACGCCTGGCTCACCGACGTGCTCACCCGCCTGCCCACCACCAAGGACCGGGACATCGAGAGCCTGCTGCCGATCGCATAACTTGTGGCGGTCTTCAATATGAGACCGGCAGACGCTTACGTTCAACCACCATGTTTTGCAAAAAGCCAGGTAGTCTTCCGGATCGACGGTCGACTGTGCCGCGAGGACGTAAGTGGAAAATTCCTCCATGAGGCTTTCATAGGGCTGGTAGCCCGGTTCGCCAGGCACAGAAGAGCTGGCGGTCGGCTCCAGTGTGTAAAAGAGATTGCCCCAATGAAAAGCGACGGACAGGCAGTAGCCAGAAAGTGGATGCGGGCTCGTAGCGCTCGCACGCGCCATGGGTAGTCGCCGTTTGTCTTCGAGGGGCCACCCCTGCGTTTCGGCCCATCGGATGAGGTGGTCAATTTCTTCAACAAGCTCGTCCGGCTCAAGGCGAGAACCAGGCACCGCCCGCAGGCAGTCTGCCAACTCACTTCCATAGGAGGAGAGACAGCTTCGTGATCGCTGCAGGCCATCAACTAAAAAGCGTAGATCCGGCACGATGCCCAGCTGCGTGGCCAGAACCAGAACGTCCGTGCCACCGGAGTCACGTTTGTACCTATCTCTCAGATCGACTAGCGGAATTTTCGTTGGTTTTTTATTCAGATCAAGCACGGATATGTTCTCCGGAGCACAGGATGTCCTATTCTGAAAAGCAGCTATCAGCGACAGATCGGCTTGAGCCGCGCCCGCGACGAAATGCGCTTGAGGCCAGTCTGGCCGATCATTTTCATGTTCTTTCGTGCCTGGCTTGCCTTTCTAGTGCTGAGCAATCCAAGCACCAGAGGAACCAGATAATTCTCGGTTTTCATTAGGGAGCTGACGTCGAAATCGGGGTCGTCAATGACCAATGACAGGACGGAGATATCGGTATTTTCGCTGGCTTCCGCCAACTGCCTGCGCCACGCGACGACCCGAGAGTTTCCTATGACGCGGAAGTGGGCGTCCGCCCCGGGGTATGAAATGAGTATTGGCGGGCGCAGCAAGGACACCAGGTCCGAAGCATCCTCAGCAATTTCCAGCAGCGGCAGGGGCTTTTCCATTTCGCCCGGAAACGAATCTTCCGGATAGAGCCGTATGAGATTCAAGCAAACCCGTTCCAACCGAACGGCCGGGCGTGAGGCTGTCTTCGCGCAGCTGGATGTTTTCATTGGCTGCAAGGATGCCGGTGCCCCGGTTGGGCTAAAACGGGAGGCGCGCTTCGGGCGCCACTCCGTCGCATTTGATAACAGCACAGAACATCTGACCGTACGGGCTTGCGCCAGCTCTCCCACCCACGGAACGCTGCACGTGGGGCTTCGATACCAATGTCCAGCCGGTTGTTTCGCCAATATGCGATGCATGGCGATGTCGTCCACCTATGCCTACTCTCATTATCAAGCGGTCGACGTGTGACGGGCAGACCTGAGGGGTGATAGCTTCCCCTCGCATTGGTCGCAGACCTGGCGTCCGGCTGATCGATTGCGAGCTCCAAGGTGAGCTGGAGAGGCGCTCCCAAGCGATGGGAGGAAACCGTCAGGGAATTCTGGGCCGAGGTAGACAGCGTAAAGGTGCGCCTCGGTGGTGCTGATCCCGTCCCTGAGGTGCGCGCCATCCATCGTGAGAGTGAGATCAGGGGGGCAAAAATTTGCCCGGGCGCACTACGTAACGAAGGAATAAACTTAGTGCGGAAACCTGCCCACAAGTCACCCATCGCCGAGCGTGCAGTCATTCTTTTCGTCCTCCGCGGGATTATGGTGGGAGAGCGAGAATAATATTCTTGAGCGATGAAGCAATAGGTTCCGGTAGATTAGTTATACGCGCGTTCATCCGTGCGTGTACAACAAGTGGCGGGACATTCCGTTGTTGGCGTACGACGGTGAAGTTCGTTTGAGCAGCGTAGTAAAGGAAAAGTTTGCGCTTGCGATGTGACTCAAAGTTTCGCGGAAAGAAGCGATTTGATACATTTTGATGCGCTTTGATGCGCTTTGATCCGAAATACATTATCCATTAACGAAATTAGTGAGACGCACGTTCATCCGTGCGTGTACAATAAAAGGATAGCGGGACACCCCGTTGTTCGCGTATGACGGTGAAGTTCATTCCTCATAAGAAAAAGAATGACTGTTTCTTCGCGAACGCCTAGCCCGCGAGCGGGGTTGGGACGCTGATTAGCGCTGAAGTTAAGCCAGCTTTACCGCAGTGATGGCCCGCAAACAGCGCTCTGGCCACGGTTTGCATCGTGCTACGGCGATCAGCAAGCGGGATACGAGAATTTTGAGATTGAAGCGGCGGTTGAATCGCCATGCCGCTTCGGCGAGGCAACGATGGGCAGCTCAGCCATCCCTTTACCTCAGTCAGTATGGAGCTGCGAGGGCAGGTGGCCTCGAAGACTCCAACGCGAGCGCGCGCTCAGGCAGCACCGGCGTAGCGCGCGACATCACATCGCGTTAAAGCCAAAGGCGCCGACTAGCAACCGGCACAGGCGAATGGCAATGCCAATTGGTAATGATGACAAGTGGCGGACCACCCTAGATCTTTCTCCGGCCCTTGGTAAACTGTGCTGGCAATGCGTGGTCAGGTCGTTGGCAATATGCTGATGCCGTACTCGCCGTTTGCCCGCCGGGCTTATGATGCTGGTTGCTGCGCTACTTGCCGGCGCCGGCTTGACCCTGGCGGCGCTGCGCATGATGGCTCCATCAACCTTGGTGACACGAGCTCAAGCACACATACAGAAAAATGGTCAGACAATCGAAACCGCATGGCCGAGGCTGGACCAGAAGACACAAGAGATGATCAAGGAAGCCGCCAAATCTTCACCTGATTCGCGACTTCGCTCAGCTGAGAAAATTGCCGACGGCGCGTAATTTTGGCTCTG
>JAQNCU010000394.1 GCA_029077775.1 Acidocella sp.
CCTGGGTCGGTGTTTGCGCATGTGGCCCGTCGGCACGATGTTTCTCGTGGTCAGCTTTGGACATGGCGGCATCAGGTTCGCAGTGGTGAGTTGGTCCCAGCGCCGGTTGTGCCGGAATTTCTGCCCGTACGAGTTCTGGAGAGCGAACGGAGCGCCGAGCGCCAGGTAAAGTCCGCCGCTAAGCCGATAGACGCACCCGCGCCATGTGCGGCGCCGTCCACGGCGCAAGCGGCGGCATTTGGCATGGGTCGGATCGAGATCATCCTGCCGGATGGAACATGCGTGCGGGTCGATGACCAGGTGGGGGCTGCGGCACTGCGTCAGGTGATGGCGGTGCTGCGCGGATGATTCCAATGGCATCTGGGGCGCGGGTGTGGCTGGCGTCTGGCCATACCGATATGCGCCGTGGGATGCGCGGGCTGGCGCTGCAGGTGCAGGAAGGGCTTGGGCGTGATCCGTTTGCGGGCGACGTTTACCTCTTTCGCGGCCGCAGCGGCGCGCTTCTCAAGGCGCTCTGGCATGACGGTGTTGGGCTGTCGCTTTATGCCAAGCGGCTGGACCGTGGAAAGTTTATCTGGCCGCAGACCGTGGACGGCGTCGTGGCACTTTCGCCCGGACAGATGGGCTATCTGCTCGAAGGCATCGATTGGCGCAATCCGCAGCAAAGCTGGCGCCCGCAAGCCGCCGGATAGGCGGAATTTTTTTCGAGCTTGTGTCGAATTCTGTAGCGGTACGCTATGGATTTATGATTCTATCTGGCTATGGATTTCGATCCCGCCACATTGCCGGATGACATTGATGCCCTGAAGGACATTGTCCGTTCAGCACTTGCGGCCCTTGATGCTGCCAAGGCGGATGCCGCCGCGGCCCAGGCTGAGCGGTCGGACATCGCGGCCTATATCGCGCATCTGAAGCTGCAAATTGAGAAGCTTAAACGCACCATTTATGGCCCGCGGGCAGAACGCACGGCACGCCTGCTCGACCAGATGGAGTTTGAGCTTGAGGAACTTGAGGCCACGGCCACCGAGGACGAACTGCGCGCAGAGCAGGCCGCCGCGAAGGGCAGCACTGTCTTTACCAGCGGCATCGCGCGCAAGCGTCCGTCACGTCAGCCCTTTCCCGATCATCTGCCGCGCGAACGGATCGTTCTGCCGGGACCCGCTGCCTGCACCTGCTGCGGTAGCGCGCGCCTGGCCAAGCTGGGCGAGAGCGTGACCGAGACGCTGGAGAGCATTCCGCGCCAGTACAAGGTGCTGCAATATGTGCGGGAAAAATTCACCTGCCGCGATTGCGAGACGATCAGCCAGACGCCGGCCCCGTTCCATGTCATCCCGCGCGCCTTCGCCGGTCCTAGCCTGCTGGCGATGATCGGCTACGAGAAATTCGGCCAGCACCAGCCGCTCAACCGCCAGTCCGAGCGTTTTGCGCGCGAAGGTGTGGCACTCAGCGTCTCGACCCTGGCCGATCTGGTCGGGGCTGCCTGTGTCGCGCTGGAGCCGGTGTTCCGGCACATGGAAGCCTGCGTATTCGCGGCTGCGCGTGTGCATGGCGATGATACCACCGTGCCGGTGCTGGCGCGCGGCCAGACCGATATCGCGCGCGCCTGGGTCTATGTCCGCGACGACCGGCCGTTCGGCGGGGCCGGGCCGCCCTGTGCGGTATTTTATTACTCGCGCGACCGGGCGGGCACTCATCCGCAAATGCATCTGGCCCGGTACAGCGGTATCTTCCAGGCCGATGCCTATGGCGGCTACAACAAACTTTACGAGGCCGGCCGCGCGCCTGGGCCGATCATCGAGGCTGCCTGCTGGTCGCATGCGCGGCGGAAATTCTTCGAGCTGGCCGATATCGCGAAGAATGCCAAGCGCAAGGCGCACGGCCGCACGCCGGTCTTTGTCGCGCCGATGGCCCTGGCCGCGGTACAGCGGATCGACGCATTGTTCGAAATCGAACGGGCGATCAACGGCAAGCCCGCCGCCGAACGGCTGGCAGTGCGCCAGCAATTCAGCGCCGGACTGGTCGCCGATCTCGAGACCTGGATGCGTGCCGCGCGCGTAAAACTCTCGCGCCATGACGATGTTGCCAAGGCGATGGATTATATGCTCACCCGCTGGGCATCCTTCTCTCGTTTCCTCAGCGATGGCCGGATTTGCCTGAGCAACAACGCGGCGGAACGGGCCATTCGAAGCCTGGCCCTGGGGCGCCGCAACTGGCTGTTCGCCGGCTCCGACCGCGGTGGTCAGCGCGCCGCCATCATGTACAGCCTGATCACCACGGCAAAAATGAACGGCGTCGACCCACAGGCATGGCTCACCGACGTTCTCGCCCGCATCGCCGGTCATCCCGCGCACAGGCTCGATGAATTGATGCCCTGGAGTTGGACCGGGCCGCGAACCTCCGCGGAGCACTGCGCAGCATGACAACGCAGCTGAACAAGATTTACGCAATCAAGACCATCGCTCTCATCGCCCAAGAAATGGGAGAGGACGAGGCGTGGTTAAACGAAATCATCGATGAAATGGAACCAGAAGACGGGCTGATCTGGGTCTATGGACCCGATGGGAATAGCACCGCAGCTTTCTCTGACTTCGGCGTCGAAAACCTGGAAGACATCATCAGTGAACGCCGGCGCATGAAAAAGTAGTGCCCGCGTCATTCACCGGATGCATACGCTTTCGGGCACGTGAAGTGATTACATTCAAGCGGGGCCAAGCCCCAGATTGCGCACCCGCAAGGGGTACGCTTTCGGGCGATCCGCCAAGCGGATCGCTTTTGTCTGGCCCTGCGGCCTCCCTCAAATCAGTACGGCTTCACAAGCTGGTTTCTGCCGTCAAACTCCCCAGCACCATGCCGGTATCAGCGTTTTGGATTGTCGCATCCAGCACCGCCTGCTTGCGCGCGGCTTTGGCCTCTC
>JAQNCU010000032.1 GCA_029077775.1 Acidocella sp.
GCTGAAACTGGTCTCACGGCTGGGCCTAATGATTGCCGGCAGCGGTGTTTTGTCCGGCAAAACGCTGGCTGAGATAAACGCGACGCTGGAAGGTGCGGGGTTTCGTGGCGGCGGCAGCATCGGGCTGTTTATTGGCGCGAAGATCGTGCTGGCAATCCTGGTGCCCTGTTTGCTGTATTTTCTGCTGGGCGGCGTTGGCACCAGCACCTTCATGATCATCGTGAAGATCGCGGGTGGCGGCATGTTTGGTTTATTGCTCCCTGAAATCCTCGCCAAAAACATCCGCAAGCGGCACCTCGTGCAGGTTGAGGCAGGCGTTGCCGACGCGCTGGATATGCTGGTGATCTGTTCCGATGCCGGTTTGGCGCTGGAGGCAGGTCTCGCGCGGGTCTCGCAGGAGTTGGAAATTTTAAACCCGGCTTTGTCGATGGAACTCACCCAGACCTCGCGCGAGTTGCAGATCGGTTCGGATATGCGTACGGCGATGGAATCGCTGGGGCGGCGTACCGGGCTTGATACGTTGAAGCGGCTTTCCACAACACTCGCGCAGTCGCTGCAATACGGCACGCCGCTGGTTCATGCGCTGCGCTCGCTCTCGGCTGAATTACGGCAGGAGGCATTGGTGAAGTTTGAGGAGCGTGCCGGGAGATTGCCGACCTTGATGACCATACCGATGATTCTTTTTATTCTGCCCTGCGTGTTCTTGATTGTGGCGGGGCCGGCGATCATCAACGTGTTGGCGACAATACACGGACAAAAATAGGATACGTCATGAAAATCTCTCCGGGCGTTTGCCTGATTTCGGCCCTGTTACTCGCGGCCTGCGCGCAAACCCAGCAAACCGCGCAAACCGGCCAGGGTGCCGCACCCATCGGCACCAATACGTTGAATGTGGCGGATGCCGCGATCGCGGGTGGTGACCCGACTATGGCGCTGTCGGTAAGCCAGTCTGTGCTGGCGACCGATCCTGGCAATATCGATGCGCTGGAGCATGAGGGCGATGCGTATTATGCGCTGGGCCGCTGCCCGGCGGCTGAGGCAGCCTATATCCTGGCGCTGAAACAGAACCCCACAGCCACCGAGGCGCAAACCGGCGTCGGCCGCTGTTTGCTCAAGACCGACCCGCATATGGCCGAACAAGCCTTCGCGCAGGCTGTTCGCGATGACCCGGGTAACGCGGATGCGCTGAACGATCTTGGTATCGCCCGTGACCTGCAGGGGAATTTCGCGGGCGCGGTTGGTCCGTATCAGCAGGCTTTGCTCGCCAACCCGGCGTTGACGGCGGCTGAGGTCAATCTTGGCTTGTCGCTGGCACTTTCAGGTAATGGGCCGGAGGCTCTGCAATATCTCGGGCCGCTTGCCACCAGCGCGCAGGCCACGCCGAAAATCCGCGAGGATTACGCCGCCGCCCTGGTGGCGACCGGGCGTGTGGCGGAGGCGCGCCATGTGCTCAGCGTGGACCTGCCACCAGAACAGGTGGCAACGGCGTTGGACGGGTATGCGGCGTTGATCGCGGCATCGCAGGCGGCACCTCCACCGGCCGCACCGGCGCCGACGGTTTCCACGGTCACGACAACGCCGGTTATGGCGGCGGCGCCAATGATAGCGCCACAGGCACCCGCGCCGTCCAAGCCAGCACCTGTCTACGTCCCCGATAATTCGACGGCGGCTTATACCGGGCCGTCGCCCATTCCAGTCACCGCGTCATCCTCCACCCCGGCACCGCCGCCAGCCCAGGCCGTACCCGCCGCGCCGGTGCCGGCCAAACCATCCGCCTCAGTGGCTCCGACCGGCGCGGGTGCCAGTGTTCAACTTGGGGCGCTGAACTCGCCCGTGGATGCCGAGACCGCGTGGCGGCAGATCTCCGGCGCGCAGCCTGCGTTATTTACCGGCAAGGAACCACAGATCGAGCCTGTGATGATATCTGGCAAAACTTATTACCGGCTGCGCGTTGGAGGGTTTGCGAGCGAGGCGCAAGCCGCCCGATTTTGCGGCGCTGTTGTATCCGCCGGGCATGTCTGCACCCCGGCTGATTTCTGAACGGCTCAACACACAAGTGTTTCTGTAACCGCTCCCAGCCGCGCCAGGCTCGCCTCACGGCCCAGGGCCGCGAGGGTGACATCGATCCCAGGGCTCATGGTGCTGCCGGTCAGCGCCGCGCGTAAGGGCTGCGCGATCTGCCCGAGTTTTGATCCTTCTTGCGCGGCGAAGGCGCGCAAGGCGGCATCCAGCGCGGGTGCGCTGAAATCGGTTGCCGCCAGCCTGGGTGCCAGTTTTGCCAGCATCTGCCTTGCCTCATCGGTCAGTAAGGCCAGGGCTTTTTCCGTAAACACCAAGGGCGGCGTTTGCACGAGAAACGCGGCTGAGGCGGTCAGCTCAACCAGCGTTCTGGCGCGCTCTTTCAGCCCCGGCATGAGGGCTGTAATCCGTGCGGCATTGATCTCGTCCATAGTCTCGCCCTGGGCGCGCAATCTTTCGACCACCTCTCCGGCCAGCCGCGCATCATCGGCCACGCGCATCCACATGCCATTCAGGTGTGTGAGTTTGGCGTAATCCATCCGGCTCGCCGCACGGCCCACACCGGCCAGTGTGAACAGGCTGATTTGCTCATCGCGGCTTAAAAACTCCGCATCGCCATGGCCCCAGCCCAGGCGCAACAAATAATTGCACAAAGCCTCGGGCAGAAACCCCTGTTCCCGGAACTCCAGCACGCTGACCGCGTCGTGGCGCTTGGACAGCTTCGCGCCATCCGCCCCGTGGATCAGCGGGATATGTGCGAAGTCCGGTAACGCCCACCCCATCGCCTGGTAAATCTGGATCTGGCGGAAGCTGTTGGTCAGATGATCATCGCCGCGAATCACATGCGTAATCGCCATGTCATGATCATCGACCACAACGGCGTGGAGATAAGTGGGCGTGCCGTCTGAGCGCAGGATGATCATATCGTCCAGCTCCGCATTGGCCACGCGCACGCTGCCCTGGACGAGATCGCTCAGGATGGTTTCGCCATCGCGCGGGGCTTTCAGACGGATCGCGGGGCTTATGCCGGGCGGTGCCTGCGCCGGGTCACGGTCTCGCCAGCGCCCGTCATATCGCGGCGGGCGGCCCTCGGCCTGGGCGGTCTCGCGCATTTCGCGCAATTCCTCTGGCGTGGCGTAGCAGTAATAGGCACGGCCCGCACCCAGCAATTGCCGTGCGACCTCGGCATGCCTTGCCTCCCGGCTGGATTGAAAAATCGTCTGCCCGTCATGGTGCAGCCCCAGCCAGTCCAGCCCTTCCAGGATCACGCGCACGGCCTCCGGCGTGCTGCGCGCTTTGTCGGTATCCTCAATCCGCAGCAGAAATTCGCCGCCGGAATGGCGGGCGAACAAATAATTGAACAAGGCCGTGCGGACCCCGCCAATATGCAAAAGGCCCGTGGGGGAGGGGGCAAATCTTACGCGAATGGTCATCTGCGCGCTCTAGCATTGCTCGGGGTGATTGTGCCAGCCGGGACATGATTGTTAAGTTGTCGAAACAATCAGGAGTTGCCATTGCGCGCCACGATTCATGCCTGGGTGGCCGAATGGGTTGAGGCCGAGCAAGGCCGGTTCATCCTGCTCGCGCCGGTGGCCATGGGGGCGGCGATCCTGATTTATTTCGCGCTGCCGACGGAGCCGCCACTGTGGCTGGGTGATGCCGGGCTGGGTGGGGCTGTGTGCCTGCTGGCCTTAAGCTGGCGGCACCAAGGGGCGCGCTATATGGCGATGTTGCTGTTCATGGCGGCGTTGGGCTTCTGGCGGGCTGCGGCGCACACAGCGGCAATGCCGGGCTTCATGATCGCGCCCAGCGGGCCCACCGAGATTGCCGGGGTCATCACCCAAATCGAGGCCAGCGGGCAGGCACGGCGGATCACACTTGGCGATCCGCAGATCGATGGCGGCCCACCGAACGCGCGCACCGTGATTTTGCGGGTGAAGGCCAATGACCAAAGCGTGTTCACTCCGGGCGAGTCGGTCGCGGGTTATGCGTTGTTATTCGCGCCGGAGCGTCCGGCTTATCCCGGCGCGTGGGACCCGGGGCGGCAGGATTTTTTCGCGGGCGTGGGGGCAAATGGCGTGGCGCTGGGTGTGCTGCGCGTGACCGCGCCGGTCCGCGCGGCGGGGTTGGCTATGTGGCTGGCAAGGCTGCGCGGGCGCATCGCGGCGCAGGTGATGGCGGTATTGCCGGTTTCCACCGGGGCGGTCGCGGTGACCTTGCTGACAGGTGACGAGCAGGCGATCCCGGTAGCGGAGCGGCAGAATTTCATCGCCGCCGGGCTCGCGCATATTCTCGCGGTGGCCGGGCTGCATGTCGGCATCGTCATGGGCCTGGTGTTTGCGGCGGTCCGGCTGGCTTTGTGCCTGCCCGAGCGCCTGGCGTTGCGGCTGGATGTAAAGGCAATGGCGGCCATGGCGGCATTGCTGGCCGGTGCAGGGTATGCCGCGCTGACCGGCGCGCATCTGCCGATTTTGCGCAGCCTCGCCATGGCCTCGCTGGCCACATTCGGGGTGGTGATGGGGCGGCGCGCCATCTCGCTGCGGGCTTTGGCGCTGGCGGCATTGGCGATTATGCTCATGACCCCAGAGGCTGTGCTCGGCGTGAGCTTCCAGATGAGCTTCTCAGCGGTGCTGGCGTTGATCGCGGGGTTTGAGGCGCTGCGGCGACGGCGCGCGCGGGGCCAGACGACCCGTTCGGCAGGGGGCTGGGTGATGCGCCATATCGGCGCGCTGGCATTGACCAGTTTTTTGGCCGGGGGGGCCTCCATGCCGTTCGCGGCCTTTCAGTTCCAGCAAATTCAGCCCTATTGGATACCCGCCAATCTGGTCGCGGTGCCGCTAATGGCCGTATGGGTCATGCCGCTCGGTCTGCTGGCGCTGGGGTTGATGCCGCTCGGGCTGGCCAAGCTGGCGCTGGTGCCAATGGGGTGGGGGATCGGCGCGATCATTTGGATAACGGTGCGGATCGCGGCACTTCCCGCCGCCATGCTGCGCGTGTCGCCAATGCCCAACGCCGCGATTCTGCTGATCGCCGCCGGGCTGGTGACATTGTGCATCTGGCGGACGAGGCTGCGCTGGGCGGGGCTCGGGTTGATGGTTGCGGGGGTGGCGCTGTGCCTGGCCGTTCGGCCACCATCTGTGCTGATCTCGGCCGATGCGCGGATGGTCGGGCTGCGCAACGGCAATGCCGTGTTGGTTGTCAGCGCCCGTGCGGCCTCGGCATATATCATGGCCCAATGGGCACCGGTCTGGGCTGGGCTGCCATTTGTCCAGGCCCGTTGCACGGCGGCGGCCTGTAATGTCGAGGGGGTATTGCTGGCGGTATCGCCGCCGGTTGATTGCGGGTCGGCACGGCTGGTTGTCTCCCTGGAGCCGTTGCACGGGGCCTGTAGCGGTCTTGACGTGATCGACAAGGCGTCAATCTGGCGGGACGGTGCCATCGCCGCCTGGGTCAGCGGCAACCAGATCACCTTGCGGACGGACCGCGCGGCGCAGGGTGTGCGACCCTGGGTGTTTCCATACCCGCATTGAGCAACCTGAAATTGACTTATATAAAATTTCGTTAATTAATAGGTTATGAGTCTCACCTTGGCCAACCCGGTCGTCGTGCCCCGCCTTGGCCTTGCAGAGCATCTGCTTGGGCTGCGACGGCGATGGAAGCTGATTTTGATGATGTCGCTGATCATCCCCGCGCTGCCTGTGGGGGCGTTCTTGAACATGCCGTCCTCGTACACCGCCACGGGTACGCTGCTTTACGACCCGGCGGCGGCGGCGATCCCCGGCGACCTTGCTTCGCCTTTGGCCGATATCCAGAGCAACATCGCCGCCACCGCAAGCCAGGCGGATGTTATCGACAGCCTGCCAGCGGCGCAGACACTCGCCGCGCGGCTGGATGCTGCGAATTTACCCGCGTTCAACCCGGCTTTGACCAAACCACGCTGGCCGCTCAGCCTGTTCTGGCGGGGCAAGCCCCCTGGGGCAGCGGCTTTGGCCAGAATGATCGAGACGGCGCTGCGTGTCTCGGTGGCGCCGGGCTCGCGCGTGTTGCGGGTTTCATTCACCAGCACCGACCCCGCCGTGGCGGCGCGCGCGGCCAATCTGGCCATGCAGATTTATATCGACCAGCAGCGCGACCAGTCCTTCGCCTCATTGACCGATGCGCAATCCTGGCTGCTGGCCCGCGCGGCGGACACCCAGGCAGGCCTTGACCGGTCCGAGGCCAGCCTGGCGCAGGCGCGGGCAGCGGCGGGGATTTTGCAAGGCGCGCAATCAAGCCTTTCGACCACGACGGCGAACCATTTGGCGGCGTCTCTGGATGCCGCGCAGGCGGACCTCGCGTTGAACGAGGCGCGGCTGGATATGGTCAACGCAGCCGATTCGGCGGGGGCCAATGCGGCGGTTGACCCCAGCCTGATGCCCTTGCGCAAGGAACAGGCGGACCTGACCGCGCAGGTGCAATCATTGGCGGATGAATACGGGCAAGCCTACCCGCTTTTGCAGCAGGCGCGCACGCAGCTTGCCACCATCGACCAGCAGATCGGCGTGGAGACCGGGCGGGAGGTTGATGCCGCCCGGGCTGAGGTGGCGGCCGACCACGCGCAGATCGCGACATTGCGGGCGGCATTGGCGGCGTCAAAAGCACAATCCGACGCCCAGGCTGAACGCAGCGCGCCGACCCAAGCCCTGGAACAAAAAATTAACGCAAAACAGGCGATATTGCGCGCGATGACGCTGCAGGCCGACCAGTTGGCGCAGGATGCATCGTTAACCCGGCCGGATGCGCGCATTGTGTCCGCCGCCATGGTGCCGTCATCGCCGGATACGGCGCATCGGTTGCTCATCCTGGCGGCCTCGATCGTGCTCGGCGTATCCACCGGCATTTTGCTGGCGGGGGTGGCGGATGCGCTGGATACCTCGTTCCGCTCGGGGGAGGATTTACGCAATGCGCTGGCACTGCCGTGCCTGGCCATGGTGCCTGAGGTGCCATCGCCGCGACAGGCCGCACTCGCGGCACCCTTTTCATTGTTCGCCGAACAATTACGCGCCTTGCGCACTGGGCTGGCTCTGGTGCCGGGCACCGGGCGGGTGATTGCCGTCACCGCGGCGCGGCCGGGGGAGGGAAAAACAACCGTGACCATCGCCCTTGCCCGCGCGCTTGCCGCATCTGGTTTGCACGTGCTGGCGGTGGATGGTGACATCAGGCAGCCCAGCTTCAATGCGGAATTCGGGATCGGCGGCGCGCCGGGATTGACCGATCATCTGGCGGGGTTGGCCGCACTCGACGATGTTTTGTTGCGCGATGAGGGCAGCCCGCTCAGCATTATCGGCGCGGGGACACAAGCACTTCCGGCATTGTCGCTGCTGCTGTCGCCGGAATTATCCGCATGCTTCGCCGCGTTGCGCGCGCGGTTCGACGTGGTGTTGCTGGATGTGCCGCCTGCCTTTGCCCTGGCCGAGGGCAGAGTGATGGCCAAAACCGCCGATTGCGCCTTGTTCTGTGTGCAATGGGGCCGCACACCGCGCAGGGTCGTGCAGGGGGCGGTGCAATTATTGCGCGAGTCCGGGGTGAACATCACGGGCACGGTGTTGACGCGCGTGAATGTGCGGCAACACGCACATTCTGGCTATGCGGATGCTGAAATGTACCAACCGCGCTATGGTGGGTATTTTAGGGAATGAGGACGCAAAGCTTAATCAAACTGCCGCTCCCGCCCTGCGAGGATGACGAGATAGCCACGCAGGAATGGCAGTTTCACGCGCCGACGCCAATCAATGGCATGAGATTTTGCGTGGCGCATGGCAAAATGCAGCGCAACGGCGGCGAGTTGCTCGTCATCGAAACGCGCCGCCAGCGTGGGCGGCAGGCGCGCGAGAAAGTGCCGTATATCAGGGCAATGCGGCGCCATTTAATCGGTCAGGCGATCGAGGCGCCTGATGCGGCGAAAGACCAGTTTTTTCAAGCTGATGGGGCCGAGCAGCCCGGTGCCAGTCATCAACAGCGCCAGCGGAATGAAATGATCGCCATTCCATGACGCAAAGCATAGCCAGATGCCTTTTGTCAGCCCAATAAACATGGTGTTAAAAAAATAGATCATGAAGCTGTTCCGCCCAAGCCATTTGAGGATCTGGGACGTTGATACCGGGGAAAATCTTAACCAACCGTGAATCGCTGGCATTGAAAGCGCGCCTACGGGTAATAAAATCAGTCGCTCTGGCCAATATTCACCATAAATCACGATAACGGCGATGCTAGAGGCCAGCATTACCAGCAAACCCGGCCAGAATCGCGCCATGAAACGCTCCCACCGCGCGCCAAGCCGGGACGCATTCGCGCCGAACATGAAGAACACGGCATACGTGCCGATCCGGTCCAGATACATATAGGCTGGCAGCGGCACGGCGTATAACAACAAGGCCCCGAGCAGCAGCCAGGGCAGGCGCTGCGGGCGGGCATCAACCAATACAAGCGTGATGAGGCTGACGGAAAACAAGACGAACAGATACCATATCGACAGCGCCGGGCTGTCCTCGGTGTTCCAGAATAAATCGAGCAGCCCCGAGACCAAGCCAGCGGGCGGGTTGTCGACATAGATGAACCGCCCGAGGGCGAGTTTCGCCACGACGATCAAAATGCCAAGGCCGAAAAACGGAATGAGCAATCGCTGCGCGCGCGCCCGGATTACGCGCAACCACAAAGGCCTTTTGGTGACCAGAAAGCCCGAATGCATCGCGATCATGCCGCTGAGATACAAAAACAACGGCATATGAAACGCATAGATGGCGCGTCGCATTGGCTCGTACCAATCAACATTCAGCGGGTCCGCGCGGGCGACGAGATGCCCAAGCACCACAAGGATGATGGCAAAGCCTTTGACCCGATCGATATCATCGCGGCGTGACATGGCTTTAAGGCATTAGGTGAGTTAGCGATAAAAATAAATTGTTTTGATATCATATCAAAAATGATAAAAGACATTGTGTGGAAACTTCTCTGGGCCGCCGTACCGTTTATCACTTGCGCGATGACCGGGTTGGCATTCGCCCAACAGCTTGACTCGATCTTCCCCGATAACATGGCGCCGGGGTTCATGATCTCCGATCTCGTACCCGAGCGCCCACCAATCGGTGTGGCCTATGGCGGGGTGTCTCTGGTACCCGCGATCAAATTAAACTCCGGCTATGATTCATCCCCCTCAGGCAGCGCCGCGTCAGCGCTTGGCGGTATCGCCCCGAATGTCACCTTGCGCGATGATGCGTTGGGGCTCGGCGCTTATGGGTCGCTCGGCTATACAATTTACCCTGAGAACAGCGCCAGCAATGTCACCAGCTATAGTCTCGGCGTGGGCGATACCGCGCGGCTGCCGCGCGAGACATTTGTCATCGCGGGTGGCGTGTTCGGTGGCCAGCAAAATGCCTTCACGCCCGGCGCCGTTTCCGGGTTGCGACGAATTTCCTATTCATTGCAAAGCCTGCGGGTGAGCGATGATGTGGACGCCGCGCTGTTTCGCCTCAGGCCGGAGATTTCCCTTAACGCCACCAGGCTCGCAGGGTTCGCGCCGCAGGACCATGATGACCAGCGCATCAGGCTCACCGGGTTTTATCACCGAGACAGCCCCGTGACCTACGTGTTGCGTGCGGATTTATCGCAATCGGAATTTCATAATGCCGCATTGAACGCCGATACCGGACAGATTCTGGCGGGGCTTCAGGATGCCCCAAATGGTCTGTGGACCATCCAGCTGCTCACCGGCATTGCCCAGCGCCGCCCGAACCAAGGCGGGGCAATCATCGTTCCGGTTATGGAATTGCGCCTGGCATTGAAGCCGAGCGGGCTCGATGTGCTGCGCGCCATTTTTACGCACGAGATCGACAACCCGGATGACGTAACAGCCACACCCGATATTCTGACCGAGGGACAGCTGACGATGACCCATGATTTCAGCCGGGATTTATCGGCTTCGGTCTCGGGTGAGGCGGCGCTCGCGCATTTTATTGCGAGCCCGAATCAAGAGAGCGTGTTTACCACGAAGGTCGATCTGCGATGGCAGATGAATGCGCGGCTCGCTACCGATCTTGTGTATAATTTCAATGACCGCCAGGCGAATTTCGCACCGGCGGCGAACGAGCATGTGATGACCGCCGGGGTGACATGGACTCCCTGATCCCCGCAAAGGTTATTCTTCTCGGAACCGCCTTCAACGACATCGATGTTGGGTCGGCGGCGGCTCGGCTATTGGCATGGCCGGATGATGCGCGATTTGGCTATGTGGTCACGCCGAACGCCGATCATTTCGACCGGTTAGCGCGTATCCCCGCGCTGCGCATGCTCTATAACACTGCCGCGCTCTGTGTGCTTGATTCTAAGTTGATCAGTCTGCTCGCGGGCTTTGGCGGTCTGGCGCGTCCGGCGGTGGTCACGGGAACGGAATTATGCCTGGCATTGCTCCCCCGTCTTGGCGGCGTGCGGGTCGCGGTTATCGGGATGCAGGGACCTGCCATGGCGGCGTTGCGCGCGCGTTATCCCAGCGTTGATTTCACGCATCACAACCCGCCAATGGGTCTGCTGCATAATGACACGGCGTTTTTTGCGGCGCGGGATTTCGCCTTGGCATCCGGCGCGCGTTTTACCTTCATCGCACTCGGCTCACCTGTGCAGGAGCTTCTCGCCTATGCGTTGTCGGGTGATCCACGAATGCGCGGCGTCGGGCTGTGCATCGGCGCGGCGCTGGATTTTTGTGCGGGCACCATGCGCCGGGCACCATTATGGATGCGACAAAACGGCCTGGAATGGCTACACAGGCTGGCCCAGGACCCCTGGCGGCTTGGCGGACGGTATCTCATCTCCGATCCGCGCGTGATCATCAGGCTTGGGTTTACGGCGTTCCGGCAAAAAGCGCGTTAATCGCGCTCTGATCGACATTTTCCAGCGATGCTGGCCGCCATTGCGGGCGCCGGTCTTTATCGACCAGCACAGCGCGCACGCCTTCATGAAATTCCGGGTGCATCGCGATTTTTGTCACCAGCGCCAATTCAGCCGTGAGGCTATCAGCAAGTGAGCGGCGGGCATTGCGGCGCATGATCTCGAAACTCCAATAAACGCTGCTTGGGCTATGCGTGCGCAGCGTGCCGAGCGTCGCCTGCGCGAATGTGCCGCCATCTTTGCTCAAAATATGCACGATCTCAGGCACGCTGGCGGCGCTGAAGGCGTGGTCGATCAACCCGCGTTCCCCCGAAAGGCTGAAGCGGGGCAGGGGGGCGGCGAAGCTGGCGATAACAGCCGGGCCATCCCGGGTGAGTGCGTCACCCAGTGCCGCCAGCGCCGCAGCCGGGGTGAAATGCGTGGCGAAACCGGCATGAACAGCATCGGCACCGGCCATTCGCGCGCCGGTAAGGCCGAGATAAAACCCCAGCGCGCCGGGCAGGCGGGGAAGCAGATAGCTGGTCCCGACATCGGGGAATAGCGCGATGGCGGTCTCGGGCATCGCGAACATTGCGTTCTCAGTGGCGATCCGGTGGCTGCCATGCACCGAGAGCCCTATGCCGCCGCCCATGCAAACACCGTCGATCAGTGAGATAAACGGCTTGGGGCAGGTCGCGATCTCCAGGTTCATGGCGTATTCCGCTGTGAAAAAAGCGCGGATCGTCGCGTCATCGCCGTTGAGCCCGGCATTGCGCAGCGTGCGCACATCCCCGCCCGCGCAAAAGCCCCGCAGCGGCGCATCGACCAGGATGAACTGCACGTCAGGGTCGGCGACCATTTGCGCGATCCCGGCGCGGATCAACGCGACCATTTCCATATCGAGCGCATTCAGCGCCTTTGGCCGGTTCAACCGGATGCGCCCGGCCCGGCGCTCGGTCCAGATGGTGACCACTTGATCCATTTTCGTTCCCCCTTAATTCTGGAACGGTGTAAACCAGGGTTAGTCCGCGGCAAAGGGATGGGCGCATGGAGTTTGGAGCGGATGAGCGGCGCAATGCGGAGTCCTCGCTTTGGGCCGTGGTTGCGGTCATTGGCCGGGTGATCCGCATTGCCGATATCTACCCAAGCCGCGCCGCCGCCATGGCTGACCGTGCCTGGCGGGAGGCGCAGGTGAGGGCCTATCATGGTTTCCTTGAAAGTGCCGCCCATCCCGCCCCAGTTTATGCGGTGAAGCCCATTCGCCGCACGGATTTGCCCCGGCGGTGGAAGCCGCTCCCGGCTCTGGGGTTTCTGAACGGGAATTTATGAGCGACAAATTTCGCATGGAACATGACGCGCTGGGCGATGTGCCTGTGCCAGCCAGCCGCCTGTGGGGCGCGCAGACCCAGCGCAGTATCGACAATTTCCCCATTGGGCGGCGCAATTATATTTGGGGCCGTGATGTGATCCGCGGCTTCGGCATTTTGAAAAAAGCCGCCGCCCTGGCCAACCAGGCTCTGGGGCAATTGCCTGCCGATAAATCCCGGTTGATCGTCAGTGCCGCCGATGAGGTGATCGCCGGGCGTTGGGATGATGAGTTCCCGCTGGTGGTGTTCCAGACCGGCTCGGGCACGCAAAGCAACATGAACGCCAATGAGGTGATCGCCAACCGCGCCATCCAGATGGCGGGCGGCACGCTCGGCAGCAAAACCCCGATCAACCCGAATGACGATGTAAACCACAGCCAATCCTCCAACGATACCTTCCCCACCGTGATGCATATCGCGGCGGTCGGCGTGATCTCTGACATTCTGGTCCCGGCGGTCTCGGAGCTGATGCTCACGTTCCGCGAAAAATCGATGGCGTTCGCGGATGTGGTGATGACGGGGCGGACGCATTTGCAGGATGCCACGCCGCTGACACTGGGGCAGGTCATCTCCGGCTGGCACGCGCAGTTGAAAGACGCGGTAACCGGGATCGAGGCCAGCCTGCCGAGGTTGTATGAACTCGCGATTGGCGGCACCGCTGTCGGTACGGGGCTGAACGCGCACCCGAATTTCGGCGCCACGGCTTCGGCCATCATCGCGGCGGAAACGGGCAAGCCCTTTATTACCGCGCCCAATAAATTCGCGGCACTCTCGGCGCATGACGGCATCGTGGCGGCCTCCGGCGCGCTGCGCGTGCTGGCCGGGGCCGCCATGAAAATCGCTAACGATGTGCGCTGGTATGCCTCTGGCCCCCGCACGGGGATCGGGGAGTTATTAATCCCGGAGAACGAGCCGGGATCATCCATCATGCCCGGCAAAATCAACCCGACCCAGTGTGAGGCGCTGACCATGGTGGCGGTGCAGGTTTTCGGCAACGACCATGCGGTGGCGTTCGCGGGCGCCCAAGGGAATTTTCAGCTCAACGTATTCAAGCCGGTCATGCTGCATAATCTTCTGGATTCGGCTTATTTGCTCGCAGAGTCATTATCCGCGTTCAATACCCATTGCGCGGCGGGCATCGAGCCCGCGCGGGATGTTATCGCCGCACACCTCGCCGCGAACCTCATGCTGGTCACCGCGCTTAACCCGCATATCGGCTACGAGAAAGCAGCACAGACAGCGTTGAAAGCCCACCGGGAGGGCTTGTCCCTGCGTGACGCCGCCCTGGCGCTCGGCGTCGCCACGCCCGCGCAGTTCGATGAATGGGTGAAGCCCGAGGACATGACGAGGCCGCTGCGGGTCGATTGATCGACCCGATGCTCAACCAGCTTTGTTCAAAGCCTCCCATATGCGCTCTGGCGTGGCGGGCATGTCCAACGCGGTCACGCCATCCTGGCGCAACGCATCGATGATGGCGTTGATCACCGCGGGCGGGCTGCCCACGGCACCGGCCTCTCCGGCACCCTTCACACCCAGCGGATTGGTGGCGCAGGGCACCTCAATAAATTCCACCTTGATGTCCGGCAGGTCATCGGCGCGCGGCAACGCGTAATCCATAAAGCTGCCAGAGACGAGCTGCCCGCTCTCAGCATCGTACGACACACGCTCATACATCGCCTGGCCCACGCCCTGTGCCACGCCGCCATGCACCTGGCCGCGCACGATCATGGGGTTCACCGCTTTGCCGACATCATCCATCACCACATAACCCACCACTTTGGCCACGCCGGTCTCCGGGTCCACCTCAACCTCGGCAACGTGGCAACCATTGGGGAAGGTATGCGCGTCGATACTGGCAATCTCGGCGGCATCCAGCGTGCCGGGACGGGCGGCGGCCAGGGTGATGATATCCACCGCGCGGTCGGTGCCTTTGATCGTAAATTTG
>JAQNCU010000395.1 GCA_029077775.1 Acidocella sp.
GCACCATCGCCATCAAATGACCACGGGCGGCCATTGGCTTGAATATCCAGACGGTGCTCGTCATCCCGATAGAGAGTTGCTTCGGCTACCGCACCTGATGGTGTTCGGTACACCACGTTAACCGCCTGATCGCCGATTCTCTCAACTGAGAGAATCTGTACGACGTGAGCAGATACAATGCCGGCCACAGAGGCGCCGTTGCGGATTTCTTCAAGGCGCGCCATTTTCGATCCTTAGAAGCGTTTTGCGTGGAGACGCATCGGGAGAATAACCAGAGTGCACTTCGCGGCTCCCACTGATCATACAGCCGGATGTAGGCGCGGATCGAGCGCGAATGCCTCTTGTGTAGCCATTGCATATAGCCCTTTCACTGCCGCCGAGTCGAAGATTACGTTCCAGCTGTGGGTAGACACGACGCTGGGGATTAGGACGAAGCGATGGGCTTTCAAAAGTTCATCTCCGAAAGCTTGCTGACCAACACTGATTGCGCCCGGTCTCAACCAGTTTGCGTTGGGAATGTCGGCAGCGGTCACCACATGTACATGCGCGATGTCGGTTATCCTCGCGGACGTCATAATATGGGGAACTATATCAAGCGCCCGGAATGTCTTGTGGACTGCGACCTCCAATATTGATGTTGCGGGGTCGAGCGCGGCGTAGACGGCCCTCACACCGCGCGAGTTCCATCGTCCGCCGACGCGATACCCCCCTTCCCCGCTATCCCATGAACCAGCAAATTTCGCTTCGTCCAATCGCCAGAAAATGAATTCGCCAGACCCAAGTGGGGGTGGCAGCGGGGTCATGTGTAGACGCCGTATTCCAGACGGGTAAGGAGATCCTCGACCGATTTGACGCCGGCCGCCGTCGATAGGAGATCAATCGGCTTGCGCTGATCGAGCGCGATGGCAGGGCGTTCTAGCCATTCTTCTGCCTCTGCTTGTGAGCCCATGAGTTCAGTCGCCCGGCCGAGGATTTCGGCGAACCTCCAAGTCCGATCACTTTGTCCGGGGCTGAGAGGCTTGTCGAGCGCGTCTTTGCGGCGCTGGTAAGTCCGAAAGCTGATGCCGACGGCCTTTTCAAGCGTTGCGTGATGCGGCGCGCGGAGAATGGCAACGTAATTGACCAGATGCTTCAAGGCGTGGCCAGAAATCCCTTCTTCGATGAGATCATGCACTTCCAGGCGGTTATGGACAGGTCGGCGCAAGGTACGTCGGCCGCCGAGTAACTCGAAAGCGCGTGTAATTTCAACGTCTTCTACAACCGGGCTAGCGTGAGCCATTGAGGAAATCCTGTCACTTGTCGCCTGTAGAATGACAGATGACGCGACAAGTTTCAAGGTCAATGCACAGGCAGGTTCCGGCTGCTGATTTCACCTTAATATAAGGCAAGCCGCCCCTCCGTGGCGTCCGCGAGAAGGGGCTTTGCCCCTTCGGCATGGCAAGGGTGCGTCGCTCCGCTCCCGATGGCCAGGCCAGCCTACAGCACGGCGGGGCCGCTCGCTAAGCGGGGCTCCGCCCCGCTTCCTCGCAACCCAGCCGCGCCCGGCTTCCCCAGCCCTCGCCCTTGCCATGCCTGACCCCTGCCTCGCCGGCAGGCGTTCCCAAAAAAGCGCGGCTTTTTTGGAGGGGATTTCAGAAAGGCATAGCAAGAAAGGGCGAAAGATGAAATCTCAGGACATTTGCGAGAAGATCACCACCGCTGTTATCGCGGAACTCGAAAAAGGGGTGCTCCCCTGGAATAAGCCTTGGGCTGGGAATGGCGTGCAGGTCATGCCCCGCCGTCACAACGGCCTCCGCTATCGGGGCATCAATATCATCATTTTGTGGGGAAAGGCCGAAGAAGCGGGCTACCGCTCCCCATTTTGGATGACCTTCAAACAAGCCCTGGAATACGGGGCGAACGTCCGCAAGGGCGAGAAGGGCACGCAGATCGTTTACATGAACCGTGTGACCAAATCCGAACCCAATGAGGCGGGGGAAGATATAGAGCGCAGCTTTGGATTTTTGAAATCCTATACTGTCTTTAATGTCGATCAGATCGAGAACCTACCGGCGCAATTCCTAGCCCCCTGCCCTGCCCTGGTGCCGGATGACAAGGATTGGAGCGCCTATGCGGTAGTGGGCGGCTGGTTCGACGCGATCCCAGCAGAGGTTCGCCACGGTGGAGACCGGGCTTGCTTTATCCCAAGTCTGGACCGGATCGAGATGCCGGACCGCGAGGGTTTTTTCACGCCTCAGCATTATTTTTCTGTGCGGGCGCATGAAACGATCCATTGGACCAAGATGGAAAGCCGCCTTAACCGCGATTTTGGCCGGGTGCGGTGGGGCGATGAAGGCTACGCGATGGAGGAGCTAGTCGCGGAGCTAGGTGCTGCCTTCACCATGGCGGAACTCGGCATGGTCCCGGCCATCCGTGAGGATCACGCTCCCTATATCAGCCACTGGTTGCGCGTCTTGAAGAACGACAGCAAGGCCATTCTCACAGCCGCTGCCAAGGCCAGCGATGCGCTGGAATATCTCAGCAAATTTCGCGGAATTTCCGAAGCCGAGGCCGAGGAAAGCGCTTGCGCGGAGGCGGCATAGTGCCGTCTCGCGCTCTCATGACCACAACAAAGGAGAGATTACTATGACTGACGAAATGACCCCAATTCCGCTCAATAAACTGGTGCGGAGCAAATTGAACATGCGGAAAACCAACATCAAAGCGGGAGCGGAGGAAATGCAAGCCTCGCTCCTGGCGCGGGGGGTGCTGCAAAATCTGGTTGTCTATGAAACGGCCAATGGAAAGTTCGCCGTGGCCGCCGGAGAACGCCGTCGCAGCAACCTCGCGGCTTTGGCGAAAGCCAAAAAAATCCCTGGCAGTTATCCGGTGCCTTGCCGGGTGTGCAGTGAGGAAGAGGCGA
>JAQNCU010000033.1 GCA_029077775.1 Acidocella sp.
TTTGCTTCTTTTTGTTCACAAAAAGAAGCGCTTGCTGCCCGCAAAGAGTCATTCTTTAGGCCAGCTGGTATTAGACTTCGGAATTTCACGAGTGGCGAACCAAGCAAGCGCTTCGCCCAGGGCACGCTCAATCCAAGCCGCTTTTTCATCGGAGTAAGCATGCGAATCATTGGGGAACAGGTCGCGGGCCCGGCGCTTTTCATGTTCGTATGCGCGCGCCGCCTTCGGATGGGTACGTAGATAGTCCCTGAAGGCAAGGTGCCGGATGATCTGCGGCGACTCCGCCGTGAAAAAGTGAAGTTGGGCGATCCGATTCCCGTCCTCATTAGACAGCGCACAATAGCGTCTTCCAGTAATACCGAGTTCGCCATGCCAGCTATACCCCAGTGCTTCCACGAGCGGGCGCTTTCGATCAAGCTCATCTAAGTCGGTGACGATCGGCATTAGGTCGATAATTGGTTTGGCGCCCAGCCCTGGCACGGACGTGGAACCAATATGATGCACTGTCACCAGGGTTGACCCAAGGACTTGCAAGCCAGCGACATGTTCCGCTGCCATTTCTGGCCATTTCGGATTATAGGGCTTTAAAACGACGAGGATAGGCGACGGCATAATGGCATCTTACATACTGGCGCCGACGTTTCAAAACACGAAAATCAAGATTACGGTCAGCATGGCGTGTTTACGTCGCGCCGACCGCGCTCTCAAAAACGCCGCCTATTCTGTGAAACCGCCACAATACCTTTATTGCACGGGTTGCCGGGCTGTTGCGCCGCCCGTGACCCAGAGTAAACAAGTTTTTTTGCTGCTTTTTGTTCACAAAAAGCAGTGCTCTCTCCCTTCATTCAAGCCGCGCGGTTGTCTACCAAATCCGTCACCACGCCGGGGTCGGCCAGGGTGGATGTATCGCCCAGGCTGTCGGTCTCGTTGGCTGCGATCTTGCGCAGGATCCGGCGCATGATCTTGCCGGAACGGGTTTTCGGCAGGCCTGGCGCCCATTGGATGACATCCGGTGCGGCGATCGGCCCGATTTCCTTGCGCACCCAGGCGACCAGCTCCTTACGGAGGCCCTCGCTCGGCTCAGCATCGGCGACCAGAGTGACATAGGCGTAGATCCCCTGGCCTTTGATCTCATGCGGGTAGCCAACCACCGCCGCCTCGGCGACGTTCGGGTGCGCGACGAGGGCGGATTCAACCTCCGCCGTGCCCATCCGGTGGCCGGAGACGTTGATGACATCATCCACCCGCCCGGTGATCCAGTAATAGCCATCGGCATCGCGCCGCGCGCCGTCGCCGGTGAAGTACAGGCCCTTAAAGGTCGAGAAATAGGTCTGCGCGAAGCGTTCATGATCACCATAGATGCTGCGCATCTGCCCCGGCCAGCTATCGGCGATGCACAGATTGCCATCTGTCGCACCCAGCAATTCCCGGCCCTCGGCATCCACCAGCATTGGTTTGACGCCGGGCAGCGGCAATGTTGCTGAGCCGGGCTTCTGGCCGATCGCGCCGATCAACGGCGAGATCAATATCCCCCCGGTCTCGGTCTGCCACCAGGTATCGACGATCGGGCAGCGGCTCTCACCCACCACGCGGTAATACCAGTTCCACGCTTCGGGGTTGATCGGCTCGCCGACCGAGCCCAGCACCCGCAGAGATTTGCGCGAGGTCCGCTTCACCGGCGCCTCGCCATCGCGCATCAAGGCGCGGATCGCGGTCGGTGCGGTGTAGAAAATATTCACCTGGTGCTTGTCGATCACCTGCCAGAAGCGCGAGGCATCCGGATAGCTGGGAATGCCCTCGAACATCAGCGTCGTCGCCCCGTTGGCGAGCGGCCCGTACACAATATAAGTGTGCCCGGTGACCCAGCCGACATCCGCCGTGCACCAATAAACCTCACCCGGATGATAATCGAAAACATATTGATGCGTGAAGCTGGCCCACACCATGTACCCGCCTGTGGTGTGCAGCACGCCCTTTGGCTTGCCGGTCGAGCCCGAGGTGTACAAAATAAACAACGGGTCTTCCGCATTCATCTCCACCGGCTGGTGGGTGGGTGCGACGTCAGCGCAAATCTCATGATACCACACATCCCGCCCGGCCTGCATGGTCACCTCGCCGCCGGTCACACGCACCACCACCACGGTTTTCACGGCGGGACAGGATGCAAGTGCGACATCGGCATTGCCCTTCAGCACCACCTTGCGCCCGCCGCGTCGGCCTTCATCGGCGGTGATCAACGCCACCGAGCCGCAATCAGCCAGCCGGTTCATCAGGCTGTCCGGCGAGAACCCTCCAAACACCACCGAATGGATGGCCCCGATCCGCGCGCAGGCGAGGATCGCGACCGCGGCCTCCACCACCATCGGCAAATATATCGTCACCACGTCGCCTTTTTTGATCCCGCGCGCGGTGAGCGCGTTGGCCAGGCGGCAAACCTGTTCATGCAATTGGCGGTACGTGACCTTTTTGGACTCCCCCGGGTCATCCCCCTCCCAGATGATCGCAACCTGGTCGCCGCGTTCAGCCAGATGCCGGTCCAGGCAATTGGCGCTGGCGTTCAGCGTGCCATCCTCGAACCATTTGATAGAAACCTTGCCGTTAAAATCGGTGTTCTTGATTTTGGCTGGCGCCTTTATCCAGTCGATGCGCTTGGATTCCTCAGCCCAGAACAAAGCCGGGTCTGATACGGCGCGCGCCGACATGTCGTCATACCGGGCGCGGTTGATCAGCGCATGGGCGGCAATTTCCGGCTTAACCGCAACGATATCCGCGTCCGACATAGTTTCCTCCGTTATTTTTTGTTCGCATGGTCTTATGCCAAAATTCCCTGCCCCCCGAAAGACCCGCGCCCGGCACTATCCACCCGCCGCCGCCACATCACGAAGTCGTTGACAATCCCTTATGTTTCTGCGTGAAATTTAGGGGCAATCGATTTGGCTTGACGATCTTGCGTGCCTTATCCAGCGTCGTCCATTTTGGCGCGGGATGCCTGCAAAAGTTACCAGAACCCGGTTGTCCCTCTGAAAACCGCGCGGTCGTCGCGCGGCGGGCCAAATTTAAGGAGCGACGACCCGTCATGGCTACCGGCACTGTCAAATGGTTCAACACCACCAAAGGCTATGGTTTTATCGTTCCGCAAGATGGCGGAAAAGATGTGTTTGTTCACATCACCGCCGTGCAATCCGCCGGGCTGCGCGGGTTGAACGAGGGCCAGAAGGTCACTTTCGATGTCGCGATGGAACGCGGCAAGGCCGCCGCAATCAACCTGAAAGCGGTATAGCAGGCGGTGCTTCCGGGCCCGCTCGCCCTGCGAGCGCGCCTGTAAGCTGAATCGCTCTCAAATTTTATGTTCAGAACGGCCCTGGGTGGTCTTCGGCTTGCCAGCCGGTAACTCACCCGGCCGATAAATCATCTTGTTCGGCCTGCTTGCGGCAACCCCTGATTCCGTCAGGGCGCAGATTGTTATTGATTTATGACCAAACATACCGTATACGTTAGGCATTACCTGTTTGCGTCAATTAACGGAACTTGCCATGCTGCTCTCTCCAGAACGTCAAATCTGGGTCGTCAAAAAGCCACCACAGGATCAGGCACCGTTATGCATAGCCAGACACATCAGGCGGTCAGCCCCGAGGGCGATCACGCCGCAGCACTCTATTCGGTCAGCCAGCTCGCCCGGCAGCTCGGCGTCACCGCGCGCACCATCCGGTTCTATGAGGACAAAAACCTCATCACGCCGCAGCGTGCCGGGACCACGCGGGTCTATACCCACCGGGACCGCGCCCGCCTCGCGCTCATTTTGCGGGGCAAGCGGCTGGGCTTCAGCCTGCGGGAAATCAAGGAGTTTCTCGATCTTTACGACGCCGACCCGCAGCATCATCTGCAATTGCGTCAGCTTCTCATCGCCGTGCGCAAGCGCATCACCAAACTTAAGGAACAGCGCAGCGCGATCGAGGAGAGCCTGACCGAACTCAGCGAAATCGACCGCCAATGCGAGGCCGTTCTGGCCTCGCGGGCTTAAAGCCATCCCCGCCAGACTCCGGAGCTTTTCATGACCAATGTCGTCATCGCGGGCTATGCCCGCTCCCCCTTCACCCTGGCGAAAAAGGGCTCGCTCGCGCGCGTGCGCCCGGATGAAATGGCGGCGGAGATTGTCCGCGCGCTGGTCGCCACCACCGGCGTCAGGCCCGAGGATATCGAGGATATCATCGTCGGCTGCTCCTTCCCCGAAGGCGAGCAGGGCCTCAACGTCGCCCGCATGATCGGTTTTCTCGCTGATCTGCCGCTCAGCGTCGCGGGCACCACGGTCAACCGGTTTTGCGGCTCGTCCATGACCTCCATCCACATCGCCGCTGGCGCCATCCAGATGAACGCCGGGGAGGTTTTCCTATGCGTCGGTGTTGAGAGCATGAGCCGCGTGCCGATGGGTGGGTTCAACCCGCTGCCCTCGCCCAAGCTCTACGCCGCCATGCCCGCCGCCTATATCGGCATGGGGGAAACCGCAGAGACGGTGGCGCAACGCTGGCAGATCACCCGGGCGGCACAGGAAGCCTTCGCCCTGGACAGCCACCGCAAAGCCAGCGCCGCCCAGCATGATGGCCGCCTGACCGCCGAGATCATCCCCATCAATACCGGCAAAACCAGCATTTCGCGTGATGAATGCATTCGCGCCGATGCCTCCGCCGAGGGCCTCGCCGGTTTGAAGCCCGCCTTCAGCGTTGACGGCACGGTCACCGCGGGCACCTCCTCGCCATTGACCGACGGGGCCTCCGCCGTGCTCGTCTGTTCCGAGGATTACGCCGTGAAACACGGGCTGCCGATGCTGGCGCGGATCAAATCCATCGCGGTGGCCGGCTGTGCGCCGGATATCATGGGCATCGGCCCGGTCGGGGCCTCGGCCAAGGCCCTGGCCCGCGCCGGGATCTCTGCGCGCGACCTCGACGTGATCGAGCTGAACGAGGCCTTCGCTTCCCAGGCGCTGGCCTGTATCCACGACCTCGACCTCGACCCGGCAAAGGTCAATCTCGATGGCGGGGCCATAGCACTCGGCCATCCGCTTGGGGCCACTGGCGCGCGGATCACGGGCAAAGCGGCTGCGGTGCTGAAGCGTGAGGGCGGACGCTATGCGCTGGCCACGCAATGCATTGGTGGCGGCCAGGGCATCGCGACGGTGCTGGAGGCGATCTGAGCATGGCCGAGATCAAAACCGTCGCGGTCATCGGTGCCGGTGTGATGGGTGCGGGTATCGCCGCCCATTGCGCCAATGCGGGGGCCGATGTCCTGTTGCTCGACATCGTCAAACCCGGGGTGAATAACCGCAACGCCATCGCCGAGGGCGCAATCGAGCGCCTGAAAAAAACCGACCCGGCACCTTTGATGGACAGCCGCGCCATCCGCCGGATCAAACCCGGCAATATCGAAGACGACATGGCAGCCCTCGCCCAGGCGGACTGGATTATCGAGGCTGTGATCGAGCGGCTGGATATCAAACAGGCTCTCTACAAAAAACTACATGCGTTACGCAAACCCGGCGCGATCATCTCCTCGAACACGTCCACCATTCCCTTGGCCGCGCTTACCGCCGGAATGCCGGATGGTTTCACCGACAATTTCTGCATCACGCATTTTTTCAACCCGCCACGCTATATGCGGCTGCTTGAGGTTATCGGGGCCGATGCCCCGCATTTTGCGCCCTTGCGGGCCTTCGCCGATGAGCGGCTGGGCAAAACCGTCATCGCCTGCAATGACACGCCCGGTTTTATCGCCAACCGCATCGGCACCTACTGGATACAATCAGCCATCGTGCTCGCCCTTGAAAACGGGCTGGAAATTGAGGAAGCGGATGCCGTGATGGGCAAGCCGATGGGCTTTCCCTCGACCGGCATTTTCGGACTGATGGATCTGGTCGGCATCGATCTTGGCCCGCATGTGAATGCCTCGCTCGCCCGCCTTTTGCCCGAGACTGACGCGTTCCACACCATGAACCGCGACAACGCGATGATCGAGGCGATGATCGCCGAGGGTTATACCGGCAACAAAGGCAAAGGTGGGTTTTACCGCAGCGCCCGCGGCGCGGATGGCAAGCGCGTGAAATCGGCCCTCGACCTTACTGCCGCCGCCCGGGGCACGCTGGCCTGGCGCGCGGCCATGCGGGTGGATGTTCCGCTGTTAAAGGATGCCCGCAAGGATTTGAAAATCCTCCTCGCCTCGGAGAGCAAATATGGCAAATACGCCTGGGGCGTGCTGGGCCGCACACTCGTCTACGCCGCCTCACTGGTGCCCGAGATCTCGTCCAGCATCGCCGATATCGATGCCGCGATGCGCCTTGGCTATACCTGGAAATTCGGCCCGTTCGAGCTGATCGACAGGCTCGGCGCGGCATGGGTTGCGACACATCTCGCCAAACTCGGTCTCGACGTACCGCCGCTCCTGCAAAAGCTCGGCGGCAGCACCTTCTACCGCCCGGGTGCCAATGGTGCGCTCGAACAATTCACCATCGGCGGGCATTACGCGCCGGTATCGCGCGCGCCCGGGATCATTCTGCTGGACGACATCAAGCGTGTGCAAAAACCCGTGCTGGGCAATAAATCCGCCTCGTTATGGGATCTCGGCGACGGTGTTCTGTGCTTCGAGATCCATACGCAAATCCGCGGCGCCATGCTCAACATGCTCGATGGCGACATTTTTGGTTTGCTCGAAAAATCCCTGGCGCTGGTTGGCAAAAACCATACGGCCCTGGTGATCTATAACGACGATCTGCGCGAGGCCCCGCACAAGACCAATTTCTCGACCGGGGCTAATATCGGCATCGCGAGCATGATGGCCAATATCCGTCTCTGGGGCAAAATCGAGGGCTCGATCAAAGACGGACAGGCGATATACGCCGCCCTCCGCAACGCGCCTTTCCCCGTTATCGGCGCACCCGCCGGGCGGGCGCTGGGCGGTGGGGCCGAAATGCTGCTGCATTGCGCCGGGGTGCAGGCCTATGCCGAGAGCTATATCGGGCTGGTCGAGGTCGGTGTCGGGCTCATCCCCGGCTGGGGCGGCTGTGCGACCATGCTCGCGCGCTGGCAACAGGATAAAACCATGCCCAAGGGACCGATGCCGGCGGTGGCGAAGGTTTTTGAAATTATTTCCACCGCCACCGTGTCGCGCTCCGCACAGGAGGCCATGGCGCTAAAATTCCTGTCCCCCAACGATGGCATCACCATGAACCGCGACCGTTTGCTGGCGGATGCCAAAGCCAGCGCGCTGGCCATGGTTGCAACCCATAAACCGCCTGAGCCGTTGGCGCTCACGCTGCCGGGCCCATCTGGCCGCACGGCGCTTGATATGGCGGTGGCGGGGTTCGCCAAACGCGGTATCGCCACGCCGCATGATGTCACCGTCTCCGGCGCCTTGGCCACTGTGCTCACAGGCGGGCCAGACGCCGACATGCTAACACCCATGAGCACCGATGCGGTGATGGATCTGGAGCGGGCGTCGTTCATGTCGCTGATCCGCACCAAAGAGAGCCAGGCGCGTATCAAAAGCATCATCGATACCGGCAGACCCCTGAGAAATTGACAAAGCCACCATAGATCCTTGCAACAAACCTGAAAAATAGGAGGACTAAATGCCCGTCTACAAAGCCCCGCTCGAGGATATGCGCTTCGTCCTGCACGAGCTGTATGACAGCAAGACCATCGCTGAACTTCCGGGGTACGAGGATTTTTCGCCCGAATTGATGGACAGCGTGCTGGAAGAAGCCGCGAAATTCGCCGAGGGCGTGCTCTTTCCCCTCAACCAATCCGGCGATCTTGAGGGCTGCACATATGAAAATGGCGTGGTCCGCACGCCGTCAGGCTTTCGGGAAGCGTATAACGCGTTCCGGGAGGGCGGATGGACCGCCATGGCCTCAGCCCCGGAATATGGCGGGCAGGGCATGCCGATCGCCTCATCCATGTTCGTCGAGGAAATGCTCTGTTCGGCCAATGTCGCCTTCGGGCTTTACCCCGGCCTCAGCCATGGCGCGTATCTGGCATTGCATCATCACGGCTCCGAGGAACAGAAACAAACCTATCTGCCGAAAATCGTCTCGGGTGAATGGTCCGGCACCATGTGCCTGACCGAGCCCCATTGCGGCACCGATCTGGGCCTGTTGCGCACCAAGGCGGTGCCCAATGATGATGGCTCCTACGCCATCACCGGCAGTAAGATTTTTATCTCGGCGGGTGAGCATGATCTCACCAGCAATATCATCCACCTCGTCCTGGCGCGGCTGCCGGACGCGCCAAAGGGCGTGAAGGGCATATCCTTGTTCGTGGTGCCAAAATTCATCGTCAAGGATGACGGCACAGCGGGGCCGCGCAACGGCGTGAACTGCACCGCCATCGAGCATAAAATGGGCATCAAGGCATCCGCCACCTGTGCGATGTCGTTCGATGAGGCCAAAGGCTGGCTGGTCGGCGAGCCGCATAAGGGCCTGCGCGCGATGTTCACCATGATGAACACCGAGCGTCTCTCGGTCGGCATCCAGGGCCTCGGCGTGGCGGAAATCGCCTATCAGAATGCGGTCAATTACGCCCGGGACCGCATCCAGGGCCGTTCGCTCTCCGGCGTCAAAAACCCCGATAAAGCCGCCGATTCCATTTTGGTACATCCGGATGTGCGCCGGATGCTGCTGACCATGCGCGCCTATATTGAAGGCTGCCGCGCGCTCTCTGGCTGGGTGGCGCGTGAGATCGATATTTTGCACCGTTCAACCGATGAGGACGCAAAACTCATCGCCGATGATTTTACCGCCTTGCTCACCCCGGTCGTGAAGGCCCTGTTCACCGATCTTGGCTTCGAGATCGCCAGCTCGGCCCTGCAGTGCTATGGCGGCCACGGCTATATCCGCGACCACGGCATGGAACAATATGTCCGCGACGCGCGGATTTCTATGATCTACGAGGGTGCCAACGGCGTCCAGGCGCTCGACCTCGTGGGCCGCAAGCTCCCGCAGGAAGGCGGACGGCTGCTCACCCGCTTTCTCGACCCGGTGATGGAGTTCCTCGACGCCAACACCGATGAGGAGATGGAGCCTTTCTGCAGCCCGCTGGCCGCCGCACTTGAACATCTGCAAATCGCCACGGGCCATGTGATGGAAGCGGGCATGAGCAATGTTGATGAAATCGGCGGCGCCTCGGTCGATTACCTGCGCCTGTTCGGGCTCGTCGCGTTGGGCTTCATGTGGGCGAGCATGGCGAAAATCGCGTTGCCGAAATCCGATGATCGTTTCTACAAGGCCAAAATTGGCACCGCGACCTTCTTTATGCAGCGCCTGCTACCGCAGACCGCCGCATTGCTGGCCGCGATCCAGTCCGGGTCGGAGGTGATGATGGCCTTCGAGGATGCCGCGTTTTAGAGTGTTTTCCGATCAAACGGAAACGCTTGTCTGATTGTTGGGAGCAATTTCATCCGATCAGGTCGTCTTTTTAGAGCGCGATGACTCCAGGTCCGCTCGTTTTGCGAGCGAACCTGGAGTCTGAATCGCACTCTAGATATTTCTGTAGAGCCGGATTCATACCGGCTGGCCTAAAGAATGACTCTTTGCGGGCGGCAAGCGCTTCTTTTTGTGAACAAAAAGAAGCAAAAAAACATTATTAATCTGGACCATTAGGGTTCTAGAAGCCCGGCACCGGCAAAACAAAAGTTTTTTGCGCCGCTTTTTTTCAAAAAAAGCGGCTGCTTACTTGGATGTGTCACTGTCTTCGCGGATTGGTATCAGATCCTTGATCGGATCGCAAAGCGATTCGATCAAGGATCATCCGGGTCTAAGTCAACCTGATCGGGACACGCTCTTAGCTTTTGCCGCCAAAGCCTAAAAATCCCGCGGCGGGGTCGGGTGTGCCGGGGTTGTTACCCATGACCGGCACCGCGATCCGGGCAGTGCTGGCGGGCCCGGCGGCATTCGACACAGGCGATCCAGCGCGGGCTTTGGCCATGACCGGCATGGCCGGTGCCGGGCCAGCATTGGCGTCGCTCGCGCCACCGCCATCCTCGTTGCGCGCTGAGAGGATCAGAAACGTAATCGTCGAGCGGTTCAGCGCCACTGCAAGGCCGAGCGGTGTTTCCCCAAGCGCGTTCTGCGCGTTCAAATTTGCCCCCCGGCTGATCGCATCCTGTGCGGCGTTGTAATCCCCGCTATTCACCGCCGCGAACAAGGCGGTTGTCGGGTCGCCGATGGCTGGTTTGGCGATGGTGGGGCCGGTTGCCACGGGCGGCACCGCAGCGCCGGGCAAAGCGGGCGGTGCGATATCGGGTGTGCGCGCCAGCGGGTGAGGTGCCCCGGCATCGCCCCCCATGCCCGGCCCCATGCCCGGTGCCATCTGGGCCAAGGCCGGATGGCCCGCCAGCGCAAACGCCAAGGTGACAAATATATAAGACGAATATTTCATAATCCGGTTTCTACCGTATTCACGCCGCAGCGACCAGAGCCAGACCCTATCAGCCCTTTTTCGGGCGGGCGCGAAGCTGGACCAGTTGCTGCTGCAACCGCTCGACCTCGGCGCGCAGGGTCATGATCTCCTCATGGGCATCCAGCCCCATTTCAGCCCCGGCGCGCGTCTCACCCTCACGGTAAAAAGGCGTGAACAAAGTCATCGCGCGTTCCATCATAGCGAGGTTCTTTCGGCCCATATCCTCCATGCCCGGCGGCATGAACGGCCCCAGGGTCTTGGTCATGGTCTTTGCCATCGTCTCGCGCATCGCTTCCTGCTGGCGGGCAAAACTGCTCATCGCCTGTTCCAGATACCGGGGCACCACGCTCTGCATGTTATCGCCATAAAACCCGATCAACTGGCGCAGGAAGTTGGTCGGCAGCATCGCGTGGCCCTTGCCTTCCTCCTCCACGATGATCTGGGTCAGCACGCTGCGCGTGATATCCTCGCCGGATTTCGCGTCGTAGACAATAAAATCCCGATCCTTGCGGACCATCTCGGCGAGATTTTCAAGCGTGATATAACTCGAACTCTCGGTGTTATAGAGACGTCGGTTCGCGTATTTTTTGACGATAACAGGGTTGGGCGCTGCCTCGGCCGGTCCGTTCATTCTGCGATCTCCGTTCTTCGCACAGCGTCTTGCGCTCGCCTGCTTAACGATTCAGTCATATACAACAAAAACCCTATCATGCGGTTTGCGATCTGGCGAATATCCCCATTGCGGGTTACCAAACCAACTAACCGCGACCGGGGAGCCGAATGCAACATGGACGACAGGCTGGCCAAAGACTGGGTGGCCATGTGGCAAAGCGAACTGAGTGCGATGGGCACGGACCGAGAGCTGCGCGAGACCTGGGCCACTCTCATGGGTCTGTGGGCCGAGCCCACGCTTCTGAACATCTGGGCGGCACAGGCCCAATCCATGTGGACACGCCCCGCGCGTGACCCGGCCAGAAGCCCCAACGCCAGCCAGCCGCCGGGGTCCACGCCCGCTGCTGCTGCATCTCAGCCTGGCCTGGATGAAATCAGCCGCCTCACCCGCCGCATTGACGAGCTTGAGCAAAGTCTTGAGCGACTTATCGCGCGGGACACCGCCCGACCCGCAGACCCTGACATCGCTTCTTGACGAGACCGCCCACCCGGACCGGGCGCTGATCGCGGGCATCGCCGCCTATCGCGGGCACCCCTATCATCGCAATGTCGCGGACAAAACCCCGATCTGGCGTGAGGGCGAGACCACGCTCGTCGATTACGGCGGCGATGGCCCGGCCGTGCTCTTTATCCCCAGCCTGATCAACCGCGCCTATATCCTCGATTTGATGGATGACGCCTCAATGCTGCGCTGGCTCGCCGCCCAAAGCGTGCATCCGTATCTGCTGGACTGGGGCTGGCCCGGCCCGGTGGAGCGCGGTTTTTCGCTCACCGATTATGTCGCCGGGCGGCTGGAACGCGCATTGGCCGCCATTTCCGGCCCGGTGGTGCTGGCGGGGTATTGCATGGGCGGCCTGCTGGCGCTGGCTGGCACCTTGCGCAACCCGGGCAAGGTCGCGGGCCTCGCACTTCTTGCCACACCGTGGGATTTCCACCAGCCAGACGCGCAGACCGCGCGCCGGATCGCCGAGGCTTTGCTGCCTATGGAGGGCCTGATGCGGCTCTCTGGCACCCTGCCCATCGACGCGCTGAACACCCTGTTCGCCATGGTCGACCCACATGGCGTGGGGGATAAATACCGGGACTTCGCGGGGCAGGACCAAACCACGGCGCGCGCGCGCCGGTTTGTGGCGATGGAGGATTGGCTGGCCGATGGCGTGCCGCTGGCCGCCACCGTGGCGCGCGAAACCCTCGGCGGCTGGTATGGGGAGAACACGCCCGCACGCGGCCAGTGGCGCATCACCGGGCTGCCGGTGGACCCAGGCGCGCTCACCGTCCCGGTATTTTGCGCCATTCCGGCGCGCGACAGGCTGGTCCCGTCAGCCTCGGCGAGCGCACTGGCTGACCGGCTGCACGCCCCCACCATCATCGAGCCCGAAGCCGGGCATATCGGCATGATCGCGGGTGCCCATGCACAAAGCACGCTCTGGCAGCCTTTCAAGGATTGGCTGCTGGGTCTATAACATCATCAATATAATTCGGCATAACTCAAGGAAACGCAGATCATGGATGATATCGTCATCGTCTCGGCGGCCCGCACCGCCGTCGGCAGTTTCAACGGCGTCTTCGCCAACACCCCGGCGCATATTCTGGGTGCCAGCGCCATGCGCGCCGCGATCGCGCGTGCGGGGCTTGTCCCCGATGACATCGATGAGGCCATTCTCGGCCAGGTGCTCACCGCCGCGCAGGGGCAAAACCCCGCCCGTCAGGCCGCCCGCGCCGCCGGTATCCCGGATTCTAAAACCGCGTTTGGCATCAACCAGGTCTGCGGTTCGGGCCTGCGCGCCGTGGCGCTCGCCGCCCAGCAAATCCGCTCGGGCGAGTCTGACATCGTGATCGCCGGCGGCCAGGAGAGCATGAGCCTGTCCACCCATGCCGCCTATTTGCGCGGCGGGGTAAAAATGGGCGATGTCTCATTCATCGACACCATGATCCGCGACGGGTTGTGGGATGCGTTCAACGGCTACCATATGGGCGTCACCGCCGAGAATGTCGCCGCCAAATGGCAGATCACCCGCGCCGACCAGGATGCGCTGGCTCTCGCCTCGCAGCACAAAGCCGGTGCCGCACAAAAATCTGGCGCTTTCAAGGATGAGATCATCCCGGTCACGCTGACCACGCGCAAGGGCGATGTCGTAGTGTCTGAGGATGAGTATATAAAGGGTGAGTCCACCGCCGAGGGCCTCGCCAAACTTCGCCCCGCTTTTGCCAAGGATGGCACGGTCACCGCGGGCAACGCCTCGGGCATCAATGACGGCGCCGCCGCCCTGGTGGTGATGAGCGCCCGTGAAGCCGCGAAGCGCGGTATCACCCCGCTTGCCCGTATCGCCAGCTTCGCCACCGCCGGGGTGGACCCGGCGGTCATGGGCTCAGGCCCCATACCGTCCTCGAAAAAGGCCCTCGCCCGCGCCGGGTGGCACGCCGCCGACCTCGATTTGATCGAAGCCAACGAGGCCTTCGCCGCCCAAGCTTGCGCCGTGAACAAGGAGCTCGGGCTTGACCCGGCCCGCGTGAACGTCAATGGCGGCGCCATCGCCATCGGCCACCCCATCGGCGCCTCCGGGGCACGCATCCTCACCACATTACTCTACGAAATGTCCCGCCGCGACGCCAAAAAAGCCCTCGCCACTTTATGCATTGGCGGCGGAATGGGTGTGGCCATGTGCGTGGAACGCACGTAGTGTTTGGGTGCGTGGAACGCACGTGAGCGGCGCTTTTTGAAAAAAGCGCGCAAAAACTTATCGGACCTTGGGCCGTGGGCATGGTCGGCACCACGCCCATGGCCCGGAATTTCAGAAGTTTTTTGCTTCTTTTTTTAAAAAAGAAGATACTTTTTTACCTTAACGCCCGAGGCCCCATGGCAGTTTCCAAAATCTTTCCCACCGCCACCGCCGCCCTGGCGGGCATTTTAAAAGACGGCATGATGATCATGGCCGGGGGCTTCGGGCTTTGTGGCATCCCCACTGCGTTGATCGAGGCCATACGTGACTCGGGCGTGAAGAACCTCACCATCATCTCGAATAATGCCGGC